>JAWLAO010000007.1 GCA_041395445.1 Gammaproteobacteria bacterium
GTCCTGTGGCTCCTTGTGTGGACTGTGAGTCTCTATCAAAACGAACCGAACCTCATAATGGGATGTGGTATAATCCGGATCAATCAGGAAGCGGAATGACTCTTGATGTTCAGGATGGCAAACTGTTTGGCGTGGTTTTTGGATACGATGATGATGGAAAGTCCAGATGGTGGACATTTGTAAACGATTTATCACCTTCTAATGAACCCAATATCATGTGGACACTCAATGCTGATTTGATGCAGTTTGAGAATGGCAATAGTTTCAATAATGATTATATTTTTCCCACTCAAACCAATTATGAGGGACAAATTTCACTCAAGTTCACACAAAAAAATCATGCTCTGTACAGTATCAATGGTGGTGAAGAGCAAAATATCGTGCCAATTATCTTTGGTGTTACAAAAAGCAGAGATTTTCCTGAACAAACATCCTATTTAATTCCAGAGCTAGAGGGAGTTTGGACTTTTGTTTATCAATACAATGAGAGTCATCCAGATGTTCCTCCAGAGCCATATAATATATTTTCAGAAGCGGTAGTAATATCTTCTAAAAATATTGGTGATATCACACAAGATGGTATTATTGATATTGGGTTTTCTGTCAGTAGATATGACTTTTTCCCAAACAGTCACCATATTGGCTTTATTTATTGCTATGTTACTGAAGAAAGTAATGAGGTTGTCGGTCCATCATGTGAGTTTCTGGACACAAGAGGATTGTTGGGAGATATTGAAATCAAACCCGTTTATAAAATGAAACTTGGTGGAATAGGTGCATTTAGATTGTTTGGTGAAGATGTTGGAGGCCATACATTTGAAGGTATAAGAATTAATGCTAAAGACTATTAAAATTGATAATATAAAATATTGTCTCTGAAAACAGCTATGAATGATGAGTTTTCAATACTGCTACAATCATTGTAATACCGATTATAAATGATGTTGGCTCATTTGGTCAGAGCCGACATCATGAAAGTTGAAGAAATTATCAATATCTTATCTTTTAAATAATGCCATGGATTCAACATGTGAGGTGTGGGGAAACATGTCCATCACGCCGGCACTGATGAGTTTAAAACCAAGTTCATTCACCAGATAATCCGTGTCTCTTGCCAGACTTGCGGGATGGCAGGAAACATAAAGCAATGTGTCTGCTTTGGTTCGTGCAATTAATGGCAGTATTTCAAAGGCTCCACTGCGAGGCGGGTCAATCAGAACTTTGGTGTATTCTTTTTGAAACCAGTCAGAACTTTCATGATTTAAACGCAAATCAGCAACGTGAAATTCGATATTTTGCAAATTGTTAATTTTTGAGTTGTGCTCAGCTCTTTCAACCAAAGACTTTTCACCTTCAACACCAACCACTTGTTTCACCTTTGTTGCCAACGGCAATGTAAAGTTGCCTAAACCGCAGAATAAATCCAGAATCACATCGTTTTCAGAGATTTCCAATAATGATAATGCCTGCGCAATCATTTTTTCGTTCATTCTTTTGTTAACCTGAATGAAGTCGCTTGGCAAGAATTCCATCTTTATTTTGTATTCAGGAATTTCAAAAAATAATGGTTCGGACTTTTCCGGATTGTCGGTTAATTCGATGATGGTTTTTGGACCTTTGGATTGCAGGAAAACCCTGACTTTGTGGTTGCTGGAAAAATTCAAAAAGACACTTCTGTCTTTGATTCCAATTGGTTTGAGGTGGCGAAAAATCAAAGCTACATCATTGTCGGCAATAGATGCTTCAACTTGTGCGATATGCTGTTTGATATCCAGCTTTTCAATCATTTCAGCGATGGGTTGCAGCAATTGATCTAATGGTTTTTGCAGAATTTTGCATTCATCCATTTCCGCAACATAACGTCCGTTTTTCTCTCTAAAGCCAACTAAAACCTTATCTTTGGCAATCACCCAACGCACCGATAAACGAGCACGACGGCGATAATGCCATGAGGAGTCGGTTAATGGCGACATCCAGTTTTGTGGTTGAATCTTTGCCATTTTTAACAGATTTTGTTTGAGGGTGTTTTGTTTAAACTCAATCTGTTTGTCCGGATGCAAGTGCATCATACTACATCCATTGCAGAGGTGATAGAACTGACATTCCGGCTCGATTCGATCGGCCGATGGAGTAATAACTTCTGTTGTGATTCCTTCTTCAAAATTTTTATTGCCACCGGTATGTTTGACGACGACTTCTTCACCCGGCAAAGCACCATTGACAAACATTACCTTGCCATTCACGCGAGTAATGCCACGTCCGTCATGGCTGAGATCTTCGATTTTTAGTGTTATAGGTTGTTCGATGAGTTTTCTTTGGCGTCTTCTGGACATTTTCTAAGGCAATAAAAAAAGTGGCATTTTAGCTGAAAACACCACTTTTGTTGATTAAACTTTGTTTAAAATGGCCTATTTCGTTTGCCAAACACCTTCAGCATCCTGATATTTCCAACCGCTGTGTGCTTTTTCTTTCCAAAGTCTGATGAAAACATTGGTGATTTCTTCTTCCCAATCCGCATGACCATTGGCAACTGCCAGTTCACGATAAAGTGCTTTGCGATCACGATTTTCATCAGCAACCAGTTTTTTCAGTTGTTGTCTGTCTTTCAAACCAAGGCTGTCAGTTGCTAAAATATCAATAAATCCTTCATTGGTGAAACCGATTATTGCAGTATCTAAGTAAGCTTGCAGACTTTCATCAAATCGTTGCTTCATGCGATCAGTGATTTCTACAATTGCAGGTGATGAAATATTGATGTTCACTTCGGCGTGAGCGGACGAAATAATCCAGTTTAAAGGATTTAAATCAAAACGATGGCTTTGCGGGTTATTTCCTTGTGTCTCTTCAGAATTCTCATCACCAATAATTTTATTGATGATTTTTTCAGCAGCATCTTCAGCTTCAGCGGCGGGGAAATAAACATTAATCGTGACGCAAGCCGTCATGAATAACAAAATTGATGATAAAACAGGGATTTTTAGCTTTTTCATAAAAGTTTCCAAAAGAAATAATGACTGCTATTATACAACTGAAAAATAAATATTAGCTGAATTAAATGTAGATTGAACAATCTTGTTAAATATTGCAATTGCATTTCTTTGATGAGGCTTTGGAAATAGGATCTCTAAATCTCTGTATTTTGATGTAAAATGTATTTATGATATTCGTATTGGCATTTTTTATTAATCCGTTTAACTCAATAATACCGGAACATACAATAACTATGAAACTATTAAAAATAATAAGTCTCCAGCTTTTTCTGTATTCGCAGTTTGGAGTCGCTCAAGAGACTGCCTACACTGAGCAGGAGCAGGAAGTTCTTAAGGCTCAATCTGACAGAATTTCCGCAATGATTATTGCAGATGTGGAAACATTGAATCTTCTGCTCGCAGAAGATCTCTCGTATGCGCACACAACCGGCTGGACTGAAACAAAGTCCGGGTATCTTGAAACTGTAAAATCCGGAAAAATTGATTATCAAAAGTTTGTTCCAGGAGATATAAAAGTGAGGTTCTATGGAGAAACAGCTGTGTTAACCGGAAAAGTCGATGTCAATTTAGGGAGAACAGACTTTACTATCAGGTTTTTGGAAGTTCAACGAAAGGTGAACGGAATATGGAAGTTAGCCGCCTGGCAATCAGTTTTGAGTAAAGTGGATTAACATAACTAACTGGTAGTAGATATATCTCCGAAACCTTAAATTCTCAAAAAGATATATGAATCTGTTTCTGAGGTTAACTTAAATTTTCCACACTTGTTCTGTTATCTTCATCAGCGATTTTTCCAATAGTTATTACAAGTTTGCAAGGCACCTTTCTTTCTAACACTGTATTTCAAAGCTCTGAATTTATCTACTTTAACACTAAAAGGTGTTGCATTGCCTGTACTGCCTCCGCCTTTCCATGATGCTATTCCCGAAAAACTTCCCTCCACAAAACCGGATTTGCGATCGTTGTCAATTGCCGTGATTTGTATTTGAGCATCATCACTCTCCCAGTATTCTACACACCCCCCGGGACATTCAGGACGATCGACTTTAATAGCGACTGCCTCAAAGGTAGTTTTGAAAGTCCCTGTCGTTTTTGCCGGTATTTCAACATGTGCTTCCCATCCGGTTTTAGGGTCGCTTAAAACCATCAAATTTCCGATCATGCGTGCCGGACCTTCGTGATAACCTGCCATTGGGACACCTGATCCTACTTCGGCTTTAAATCCACAAGGTAAAGGCTGTAATTCCCTGAGTGTGACTTTCATTGTAAAGTCTCTATTTTTAGACAATTTAACATCTTTTGCTACTTCGGCAACAACCACTTCGAAGCTTTCCATGTTTTCATTAACTTGCTGAACAAAGACATTGCGTTGTGGTTGTTGTTGATTCAGTTGCAAGGTTTTATCAACAATAAGGTGTAAATCACTGTCATTACCAACAAATTCAATTCGAACCTCAACAGGTAATTCGGACTGATGAGCTACTGTTAGCATACTTGCGGTAGCTGCAATTTGTTGAACGGAACCATTGAAGTTTTTACTTATCTCCTTTTGGTTTGGTGGTAATTTAAGTTGCCATTGACTGGGTTCACCAAAGGATATGTCAAAATCAATTTTTGCCATATAGAGTGGAAATATCTTATACATACCTCCATGGGGTTTGAGGAAATCATCCACGCCAGCTATACCGGTGTCTTTAGCCAATAATTCATTCTGAAACATTTCATGCAAATAAACTGTTCGGGGGCGTGCCCCCAACTGATTTCCGACGAATATCCAAAAGCCGGCGGTTAAGTAGTTGTCCATTAATTCAAAGGGTTGATCAAGTGGACGAGTATGATTCCCTCTCATGTACAATGCATCCGTATCAGTTTCAATTTCTATTGCATAATCCAACTGTACGGCAACGGCAGTACCTTCACGTATCCACCTGTGTTTTTCATCAAAAGGTAAGTGATACTCACTGGCGTTTTGCACAGCATGAAACAGTTCATGAACACCAACAACTGTTTTTAAATTATCCAGTTTATAATATGGATCATCATGTGTAGAACCCGATGCTCCTACATTAAAGTAATGATTGCTGGTTAACCAAATCAACTCCTCATCGGTATCGTAACGCCCGGTGAAGTCCACGCCCAATTGCGATACTTTTTCATCTGATATGTTCGCAATCCAATGCGTTAATTCAGGTTCTCCCAGTTCGAGGTTACTAAAAGACGCTGGACCTTCAAAACCTAAACCCTTCAGCCATACACTGCCTTTTTTTAATTGACTCGCCAATACCTCATTGGCAGGTTCACAATTGACAGGATCAATGCACTCAACCACCCAGTCGGTGGTTAACCAACGTCCTGCATAGCTGTTGGAAGAGATTAAAGCAATAATCAGCAGCAATAATAACGTGTTGATTTTAAGTTGATGTCTTGGTTGCTGCATATTGAGTTCCCTAGTTTTTATATGAATGTTTAATCAATATAGCATCTTTCTATGTTGTTAACAGTAAATTTTCTACATTCTGTGAGTGTACTTAATCTTTATTGTTTTCTCGGGTGAGTTTTTCTTTTGCAAAGGTCTCTTTTATTAACAAAAATCAAAGTATATATCTTCATGATAAGTTATATTTGAAAATTCGGATGAGAGTGTATAAGCAAATTAATGAAATTTAAGTTACTTGATGCGGTTTTTAAAATCAATGGCGATCAGCTGGAGGTAAACAACCAACCGTATGAGTGTAAAAAGAATACATTAGATACTCTATTGATATTCTTGCAGAGTGACGGAGAAGTTATCAGCAAGGATGATATATTGAGTCAAGTTTGGAAAGATGTGATTGTCAGTGATGCTTCGGTTTTTAAACAGGTTCAATTGGTTAGGGAGATTTTTGTTGATTCAGGGATTCCGCGAGATGTGATTGAAAATGTTTATGGACGTGGTTATAAAATCAAATACACTATTGAAACAACTGATGATATCAACACAACTCATCATAGCTCTTCGCAGTTCAAAAAAACAAAATCAGGAAAGAAATGGTTCGTTGCTATAATAGCATTATTAGTGTTGGCAGTGACCGCCTTTTTTTATATCAAACCGCAGGATAAGCAGGATTTTTTTAACGAAGCAAAGAAAGAATCGCTCAATAAAATGCTAAGAAGTGATTGGGAAGGCGGGCTAAAACATTTTCAGGAATTACTGAAAAATGATACCGATAAGTATTCAAAAAGAGACTTGGCTTTTTTGTATAATAAAATTGGATTAAGTCAATATCACTTGCAAAACTTCAAAGAAAGTAACGAAAATTATCTGAAAGCACTAAAGTTGTATCAAGAAACCAATCGTCCTGAATGGGTTGGACAGATTCATTTGAATCTAGCGACCAATTACGGTTATTTAACCGACGAGCCGGATTTCATTGAGAAAGAGAAATCACATATTTTCTCAGCAATCGAAATTCTTAAAGAGGCCAATGACACAATTAAATTAATAGATGCCAAGATGGTATTGGCAGCATTTTATAAAAAGCATTCAAGCATTAAAGAGTCGATGGATTTGTATGAAGAAATTATCAATGATGCCAAAGATGCCCGAGATAATGTCGGTGAAATGATTGCTATCAATAATCTGGCGGCGACGTATGTGATTGTCAATGATTATGACAAGGCCATTGAGCTGGGACAACAAGGTTTGCAAATGGCTTTAGCAACAGGAACGGGTCGGTATATAGCGAATTCATATAGTTTTTTGAGTGATTTGTACCAAAATCAATATCAAAGTGAAAAAGCACTGGAAATGATTCAACAAGCAATCAAGCATCAACTGGCAAATAATGAATTTTCCTATCTCAGCCCAAAAATTTTCACCTTGGGATTTGTGTTGGTTCAAACTTTTCAGTTTGAAAAGGCAAATGTGCTTTTGGACACTTTATTGAACTATCTGGAGGTCATGAAAAACACAAAAACACAAAGTGTAGCCTATTTGTATAAGGGCATGAATGCAGCTCGCCAAGGTGATTGGAAAAATGCAGAAGATTTTTTCAAACAATCAAGAACCATTGCTCAAAAAGGCAATTTTATTTATAAACAACCACTGAATTTAGCATACTTATCTCTGTCTCTCTATTTCAATCAAAACTACATCCAAGCCATAGAACCGGCAACCGAAGTTGTCAATAATGAAGAAAGCGATGAACAGTCCAAAGCGATTGCGGCACTATCTCTGGCATACACCTATTTTCTGATGGAAAGGCAAGAACTTGCCGATAAATGGTTTTCACAGGCTCAAAACGAACTCAACCCTAAATGGTTGTTTGAGTATAAATTATTTCTACAATTAAAACTCGAACGTCAGCATCAAAGCAATTCGGTATTAATCCCTCAAACCGAACAGGAAATTGCTGACTTGGATTTGCAGATACAGAATTTGTCTCAAATCATCAAAGTTGATGAGGAGATTTATCAGAATTTGTTAAAACAGATTGCGAAAAAGATGACATCAGAGGAAAAATAAAGTTTTGTCATCCACAGGTAAGTACAAAATATTTGGACTCACATCGAAAAAGTTTTAAAACTCCTCATTCTTGCGGTTTGCTTAGTTGAGAGTTAAAGGAATAAGCTGCTTTCCAGTTGTATATTAAATCAGAGTTTGTTTGACTGGTTAATTGAGTTCTCTTAAACTTAACTTAAGAAAAAACGGAGCAAATTATATGATTGAGCGTTTAAATCGTCGTTCCACTTGTTAAGAAATCAATACACTACCTAACACAAAAGTATGTCTATGTCGGAGTATAGTCGAGAAAAAGCCCTTCAGGCTAGAATTAATGAGTTTTTAACTGAGCAATTCGATCTTCCTGCTATCGATTATTACAGCAAGTTGGATATTACCGGCTTTCTGAAGTTTAAGCTGGCGCTATCGGATATCAACAACATACTTACGTTGAAACTTACGAGTGTTTTTGCGGAGATGCTAGGGGCGGCATTGCATTTTGATGCAAAGCAAATGAGTGCAATTCGGAGTCAAATTGACTTAACGAAGCCTAATGCAAACGGATTTGATATTGAACTATCATCACCGTTCTCTGTTGTGGTAGAAGTAAAGTGTGTCATTCCAATCAATCAGGGTGAGGTCTATGGTTCGGCTCAACGAAAGGGGATAGAAAAGGATCTGGATGCACTTAGTAAAGGAAAATCGAAATCTCCAATTGATGTAACAAAAGCACTTAGATTTATGGTGTTTCTCGATATACCAAAAGTGCGTGCTGCAACTAGACATTTTCTCGCATCTTCAGTTGTAGATTCCAGTCTTATAGAAATCGTTAAAAGCACAACAAATTTCGTAGTTGGGAAAATCTATATATGGTTCATTAAGATTTAGACATTACAGATTTATTGTACTGCAATAAAAATTCCAACGAAGGAATAACCTCCCTTAACTCTCACCGAGATATTTTTGAAAAATTTGGAAATAAGTTTGCAAGTGTTTGAACATTGCTTGCAATGTGATTTTTTGCAAACGCCAAATTTAAGAAAATATTGAGGGTAGCCAAAGGCTGAGAGTTTGGGGCGTGCTTTTGAGTTACTTTTACACGAGTAAAAGTAACAAAGAAAAGATGCTGAAATAACGGCACGACTATAGATATAATCTAAAACTATAACTCAGAATTCTTTTTAGCTATTCTCAAATTCCTTTGCCAAGATTCAAAACCAATTCGCCGAATCGGCGAACCTTCGGTATTTTTTAAGAATGTTTTTTCATCCCATGATAACAAATCCTCAATATCAGGTTCATCAAATTGATGTCGGGGCATGAAGTCCAGTGTTTGCGATTCGCAGGTGAACTTGTTCCATGGACAAACCATTTGGCAGTCATCACAGCCGTAAATGCGGTTGCCCATAGCTTCGTGGAACTCTTCCGGAATTTCTCCTTTATTTTCTATGGTGAGGTAAGAAATGCAGCGGCGGGAATCGACTTGAAAAGGTGCGACGATGGCTTTTGTCGGGCAAGCATCAATGCATTTGGTGCAGGTTCCGCAATGAAACGTGGCTTTTTCACTGACAGGCAACGGAATATTTGTGTAAATCTCTCCCAAAAAGAAATAACTCCCTGCTTGTGAATTTATTAAGTTGCTGTGTTTGCCAATCCAGCCTAGACCGGCTTTTTCGGCGATGGCTTTCTCCATCACCGGAGCGGAGTCGGTAAATACCCGATAGTCCATGTCTTGTACTTCAGTTTTGATTTTTTCAGCGAGGAACTTTAGTTTTTTTCGGATAATCTTGTGATAATCTTTGCCCATGGCGTAGCGAGAAATAGCAGCTTTGTTTTTCTGTTTTAAAACCTCTTCATAAGGAACTAAAGATTTGTAAAAATAATCAAACCGCAAGGAAACAACTCGAACTGTTCCCTCGACCAACTCTTGTGGATTGGTTCTTTTGCTTCCATGTTTGTGCATAAAGTCCATGTCCGCATGAAAGCCTTTAGCTATCCAGTTTTTTAAATGTCCTTCCGCTTCCGATAAATCAACGTCAGAAATTCCGACTTGGGAAAAGCCTAGCTCACTTGCCCAGTCCTTTATCTTCTCCAATAAATCGCTATAGAGTCCCATTGTTTTGCTGTAGAGCATCTAATTGATTTCTCAAGTCCTGAATGTGTTGAAGCCAGTAACTGTTTTCATCAAACCATGGAAAAGCAGTTTCAAAAGCCGGGTCGTCCCATCTTCTGGCGAGCCATGCACAATGGTGTAGCATTCTGAGGGTGCGAAGGGATTCAATCATTTTGATTTCGTGATGTGGAAAATCTCGGAATTCGCTATAAGCACTAATGATTTTATGCAGTTGATTTTGTTGTTCATGGGATTCTCCGGATAACAACATCCAAATATCCTGTATTGCAGGAGCCAGACGAGTGTCATCAAAGTCAACCAGAAAAGGAATATCATCCCGCATCAAAATATTGCCGATATGCAAGTCGCCGTGAACTCGAATATTATGAGCGTTTTGCAGTCTGGACTCCATGACTTCCAAGAGTTGTTTGGTTACAGAGTCGTAGGATGATTTATGCTCAAATGGAATAAACTCGTTGCTGATAAATTCAACTGAATATCTACCAAAAGTCTGAATGTCGAGTTTGGGTCGATGTTTAAAGAGTTTCTTCTCGCCAATGTTATGCAATCTTGCCAGCATTCTCGCCATAATTTGCAAGTTATCTTTGTGATCTAATTCAGGAGTATATCCACCTATTTTTGCAAAAAGGGCAAAATAAAACCCTTCATAACAATGAAGACTTTCACCATTTGTGTTTTTTATCGGCATAATGGCGGGAATTTCATGTTCTGCCAGTTCAAAACAGAAATCATGTTCTTCCTGAATTTGTTCCAAACTCCAGCGATTTGGTCTGTAGAATTTAGCGATAATTGATTCTTGCGAATCTTCCACACCAATTTGATAAACACGGTTTTCATAACTGTTTAAAGCGAAAACGCAACCATCGCACTCAAAGCCGTGCTCTTCAACTGCATCCATTATGAGCTCAGGAACCAGTTTTTCAAAAGGGTGTAATTCTGAATTTGTCATGCCAGCATTATAATGTATAATCAGTTTTTTTAAACAAATGTGTGTTTGGGTATGGAATTATTGACGATTGAAAATCTTTTGACTTTAGTGATGCTGATTATGCTTCAGGCCGTTTTGGGTTTTGATAATTTGCTTTATATCTCACTGGAATCTCAAAGAGTGGAAAAGCCGAGGCAGGCTTCATTGCGTCGTTTGGGAATTGGTTTGGCGGTGATTTTACGTTTGATTCTTCTATTCGCTTTGATGAAGTTAGTCGCATATTTTCAAGATCCATTTGCGCATCTCAGTTGGCTTGGTGTGGTTGAAGGAACTTTTAATGTTCACAGCACGATTGTTTTATTCGGTGGTGTCTTTATTATGTACACGGCAATGAAAGAAATCTGGCACATGCTTTCTTTAGAAGATGAAATGCACGAAGAAAAAAAGCCACAGTCATTCAATAAAGTATTGACGATGATTGTGGTGATGAATCTGATATTTTCATTCGATTCCATATTGTCGGCAATGGCATTAACAGATAGTTATATCATAATGGCAACAGCGATTCTTATCAGTGCCGCTTTGATGATTTGGCTGGCAGACAGAGTGGCTGAGTTTTTGCAGAAAAACAGAATGTACGAAGTATTAGGACTTTTTGTGTTGTTTATTGTGGGAATCATGCTGATTACTGAAGGTGGTCATTTGGCTCATTTGAAATTCTTTAATCAAGCGATTGTACCAATGAGTAAAACAACATTCTATTTCGTATTGGGAATATTAGTCATTGTGGAAATTGTCCAAAGTCGTTATGCCAGAAAATTATCAAAATTGAAAATTCAGGAAAAACAGGATTAAATCAACTTTTCTTTAGTTAAAAAATCCAGAGTATCGGTGAGTGTTTCGTCGATGCTTCTGGTTTGATAATGGAGCTCTTTTCGGGCTTTTCTGGCATCACATCCGTACAAATCTGAAATTAATGCAACCGATTCGGGCGTGATGTTGGGTTCTTTGTTGTTGATGCGGGAAATGCTGTTTTTAATATGAGCCAGAGCTTTCAACAGGAAGTTGGGCAACTGAACTTTTGTTGGTTTGACCTCCAGTTTATCTGCAACTGTATGAACAAATTGTTTGAAGTTCATGTCCGTTCCACCCAGTAAATAATTCTCACCTGGTTTACCATGATGAAAAGACTGAATGATTCCTGCAGCAACATCTCTGACATCAACAAAAGAACCGGCTCCATTGGGAATACTGGGTAGCTTGTTTTTTGCAATCATTTGAATCAATCTCGCCCAATTGTGTGTATCGCCGGGTCCGATGATATGTGTCGGATTGATAATAACAGAGTTTAGTTTGTTCTGAGACAGTACATAATTTTCCGCAGCAGTTTTGGTTTTAACGTAGTTAATCCAACT
The DNA here is from genome assembly GCA_041395445.1 of Gammaproteobacteria bacterium. Taxonomy (NCBI): domain Bacteria; kingdom Pseudomonadati; phylum Pseudomonadota; class Gammaproteobacteria; species Gammaproteobacteria bacterium. Next base: position 11,948 of record JAWLAO010000007.1, read on the forward strand.
GTCAGCACCTGATTTTGACAGATTCTCAGTGATATTTGTCAGAGTTTTATGGATTCCAAAAACCACAACCGAAGAGATGTGAATGTATTTTTCGACACTCTTTTCCTGAGCCAGTTTTAAAATATTTTTTGTTCCCTCAATATTCGTTTTTGTCTGCATGTCATTGTTTTTAAACCAGGTATTGGTACTGGCAGCGGTATGAAAAACAGCCGTTAAATGTTCCGGAAGGTTATTTGAGAAACTATCAACATCCAGAATATCGCCTTTAATCAGAGTGATTTCTTTGTTAAGTTCGGTTGCTTTCTGTGGATTTCTGCAAAGAGCAAAGACTTGCCAGCCTTGTTCTTGTAATTGATTGCATAGATGAGTTCCCAGAAATCCGGTGGCACCTGTGACGAATGCTGTTTTTGAGATTATAGCTGTCATTTGTTTTTTTTTTCTTTACATTAACTTCATGATTATAAATGATAGCTCCATGCAAGAACAATCAATAAAACATCATATAAAACAAACGATTAAATTATCCACTCCTTTGGTGATTAGTCAAATTACTGTCATGCTGATTGGAGTGGTTGATACCGTCATGTCCGGTCGTCTGGGAACAATTCCGTTGGCGGCAGTTTCCATTGGAGGTGCTATTTGGGCGATTGGAATAATGTTTGTTTTTGGAATTTTGATGGCAACCCCGCCGATGGTTTCAGAATTGGATGGTGCCGGAAAACGAAAAGAAGTTGGTCCATTGGTACGTCAATTGTTATGGTTGGCACTGTTTATAGGAATCATTTTCTTTATTGTTTTAAGGAATTTAACGCCATTATTCAAACTTTTTGGCACCAGACAGGAAGTTATACCTGATGCCATCAACTATTTGTATGCAATATCTTGGGGTATTTTAGTTTTTCCGTTTTTCCTGGTGTTCAGATATGTCGCCGATGGTTTATCTCACACTCGTATTACGATGTATATTAGCTTTTTGGGTTTGTTTTTGAATATTCCGTTCAACTACATTTTAATGTTTGGTAAATTTGGTTTTCCTGCACTTGGAGTTCAAGGTTGCGGATATGCTTCTGCATTGGTCATTCTGATTCAAACTGTTGCTTTTGGCTTGGTTATGTTGAAACACCGATGGTTTCGTGATTTGGAAGTCTTTTCGCACTTTGAAAAAGTGGATAAACAAGTAATTTTTAAGGTTCTGTCGATTGGAGTTCCAATTGGAATTGCGCTTTTTGCTGAAGGTGGTTTTTTTTCCGCTGTGACAATGATAGCATCCAGTCTTTCACCGGACGTGATAGCAGCTCATCAAATCTCACTTAATTTTGCCTCGTTCATGTTTATGATTCCTCTAGGGATGTCAATGGCGATTACTGTTCGGGTTGGGAATGCTGTCGGCAGAAAGTCAGCGATCGAAACAAGAAGAGCCGGTATGATTGGAATTGGTATGATTTTTATCGTTCAGATCATTACAGCGATGACGATTTTTTTGTTTAAAGGGTCGATTGTAGAACTTTATACAGGAGCAGAATCGGTTCAGGTTGTCGCAGTGCAATTATTGCTTTTCGCGGCGGCATTTCAGATTTCTGATGGAGTGCAAGTTGCCGGAGCCGGAGCATTGCGCGGAATTCAAGACACAACATTTTTGATGTATGCAACAACAATTGCTTACTGGGGATTTGGGTTGGCCTGTTCATGGTGGTTTTGTTTTGAACAAAACATGGGCGCTGAAGGTCTTTGGTTGGGTCTGATTTTAGGATTGACTGTTGCTGCGATTTTAAATTTTGGGCGTTTCTATTTCAAAACAAAAATAGATGAAAGTTAGAGCCAAATTTGCCCATATCACGCGAGAAAAATCAGCTAACCTGTTGATTGCATTTTGAATTGACAGCTATTTAAAAAAATGCCAAAAATTGATTCAAAAAAGCACATTAAATTAATAGTTCTTTATCTTCAATTTCAACTTGATTTAGTCCAATTTTATCATTAAGATAAAAGCGGATTGAGCCGAAATTACTGGCTTTATCTCACGAACTGAAACTTGTGTAGCAGGTATTAAAAAAACCTGCAAGCTGATCGTTCAAATAAGCTTACAGGTTTTAGATTTTTTTTAAAAATTGGCTATGAACCAACTGGATTTAGAATAAAAGCACAGCTTTGTTTTGTCAAGATAAGATGTCATAAATAGATCTATTTTCTGGCTCTGGTGGACTTTCAGTTGGTTTCATGGCTATCCATAAAGGTGAAACAAATGGAAGAAAAAAAAGCAAAGTCCTTCAGGGACTATATTTTCATCTTAGGTCAGTCCATTGACTGGATGATAAGATTATTTAGGTTGCATCAGATACTTAAATAGCAATGGTGATCGAGACTGTATTTTTAAAGTCTCGATCACTAAACCCTCAAAATTATAAAAACAAATACCCCTTGCATTAGTCCCGATACGGGACTATAATCACCGTATGAGAATAATTGCACTATCCACACTTAAGTATTTTTGGGAAAATGCTCCTGAATATTTGGATGCCAAGAAACAGACATTAGCTTGGTATAGATTTGTAAAAAAAGCTGACTGGTCGGTACCGGCTGATGTTAAAGCTGACTTTGGCAATGCCAGTATTCTTAAAGATAGCAGGGTGGTATTCAATATTGCCGGCAACAAATATCGTTTAGTAGTGAAGATTAATTACCCCTATGGTGTGGTATATATTCGTTTCATTGGTACACACGCTCAATATGATGCAATAGACGTACAAAGTATTTAGAGAATAGAGATTATGAATATTAAACCAATAAAAAATGAAAGTGATTATCGGGAAACTCTTAAAGAGATTGACAAATTAATGATGGCAGAAAAGGATACGCCAGATGGTGATATGCTAGACATCCTGGTTACGTTGGTTGAGGCTTATGAAGCACAGAATTACAGTCTTGAGTTGCCTGATCCAATTGAAGCTATCCGATTTGAAATGGAGCGACAAAATTTAAGTGTTAAAGACCTCGTTCCTATGATTGGAAAATCAAACAGAGTGTATGAAATACTGAATAAGAAAAGATCTCTTACGCTCCCCATGATTCGCAATCTTCACAATAGTTTAGGAATACCGGCTGAGTCTTTGATTAGTGCAACTAAATAATAGAGAGGAGAGACCTAATGTTTGAAATCATTCAATTACCCATAGCAGTTGCCGGAGCCGGAGCATTACGCGGAATTCAAGACACAACATTTTTGATGTATGCAACAACAATTGCTTATTGGGGTTTTGGGTTGGCCTGTTCGTGGTGGTTTTGTTTTGAAAAAAATATGGGTGCTGAAGGTCTTTGGTTGGGTCTGATTTTGGGATTGACGGTTGCGGCGATTTTGAATTTTGGGCGTTTCTATTTCCAAACTAAAATAGATGAAAGTTAGAGCCAAATTTGCCCATATCACATGAGAAAAATTTGCTAACTTATTGATTGCATTTTGAATTGATAGCTATGTAAAAAAATGTCAAAAATTGATTCAAAAAGGCACATTAAATTAATCGTTCTTTATCTTCAATTTCAGCTTGATTTAGTCCAATTTTATCATTATGATAGAAGCGGATTGAGCGAAAACTTTTCTATAAAATAATAATAAAAAAACAGTTTTGAAATGGTGAGAGATTCATCGCTGTTTTTTATTTTTGAAAGTTTTTGTGATAAGAATGGGTCAATACAAACGCTTCCGGAGTCAAAATGCAAAATACTGAAACACATGGGTCAGATACACCAAAAAATCAAATGATTGAAGACAAAAAATCTGTACAAAATGATGTAAAAACATCAGCACCGGGAGAATACAGAGTCATTCGTAGAAATGGGATGATTACCGGTTTTGATAAGTCCAAGATTTCAGTCGCAATGACAAAAGCATTTTTGGCGGTCGAAGGTGGTCAGGCAGCTGCTTCACGCAGAATCAGGGAAATTGTTGAAAAACTGACTGAAGATGTGGTTCGTGGTTTATTCAGAAACCTAGATGACGGCGGAACCATTCATATCGAAGATATTCAGGATCAGGTTGAATTAGCATTGATGCGAGCCGGTGAACACAAGGTCGCCCGTGATTATGTTTTGTATCGTGCCAAACAAGCCGAGAAAAGAGAAAAAAATAAAGCCAAATCCAAGAAAAAATCAACCGGTCCTGCAATTCATGTTATAGGTAATGATGGTGAGAAAAAACTTCTTGATGCCGGTCGTTTGGAAGTCATTATTTCAGAATCTGTTGAAGGACTTGCCGGCGTTGATAAAGAATTGATTCTGAAAGATGCTTATCGCAATATTTTTGATGGTATCGCTGAAAAGGACTTGAGTTCGGCAATCATCATGAGTGCCAGACAACACATCGAGAAAGACCCGAATTATTCACGAGTTGCAGCCAGATTGTTGCTAGACAGCCTTAGAAAAGAGGCATTATCTTTTCTTTATGGGGAAGAAAGAGAAGCGACTCAATCACAAATGGTTGAACTTTATCCGTCCAGCTTTAAAAAATACATTCACAAAGCGGTTGAATTGGAATTATTGTCGCCTGAATTGACTAATTATGATTTAGATAAACTCGGTCAGGCTATCAAACCGGAACGAGATTTGAATTTCACCTATTTGGGTTTTCAAACTCTGTATGACAGATATTTTATTCATAGTGGCAAAAATCGTATCGAGCTTCCGCAAAGTTTCTTTATGCGCGTGTCCATGGGACTGGCAATCAACGAAGTTGACAGAGAAGAACGCGCCATTGAGTTCTACAACTTGCTGAGTTCGTTTGATTTTATGAGCTCAACGCCGACTTTGTTTAACTCGGGAACTTTACGTCCACAGCTATCAAGCTGTTATCTGACAACTGTTCCTGATGATTTGAAAGGAATATTCAGTGCGATTACCGATGATGCTTTATTGTCTAAATATGCCGGTGGCTTAGGAAATGACTGGTCACGGGTTCGTGGTTTAGGGGCTCGTATTAAAGGTACAAACGGCGAATCGCAAGGGGTTGTGCCATTCCTTAAAGTGGCGAATGACACAGCAGTTGCTGTTAATCAAGGCGGAAAACGCAAAGGTGCTATGTGTGCTTATTTGGAAAGCTGGCACATTGACATCGAAGAGTTTCTGGATTTACGTAAAAACACCGGTGATGATCGTCGCAGAACTCATGATATGAATACAGCCAACTGGATTCCGGATTTGTTTATGGAAAGAGTGGCGGAAGAAAAAAGCTGGACATTGTTTTCGCCGGAAGAAGTTCCGGAACTGCATGATTTATACGGTCAGAAATTCCGTGAAAAGTACGAAGAGTATGAGCAAAAAGCTCAAGCCGGAGGAGTTACAAATTTCCGAGTGATTCAGGCGAAAGACTTATGGCGTAAAATGTTGGGAATGCTGTTTGAAACTGGTCATCCTTGGTTGACTTTCAAAGACCCTTGTAACATTCGTTCGCCACAGCAACACATGGGTGTGGTTCACAGTTCCAATCTCTGTACTGAAATTACATTAAATACTTCAGATGATGAAATAGCAGTTTGTAACTTAGGTTCTGTCAATTTGCCACATCACACAACTGAAAACGGAATTGACTATGAAAAGCTGGAAAAAACCGTAACAACAGCCATGCGTATGTTGGACAATGTGATTGATTACAACTTCTACAGCGTGCCACAGGCGAGACGTTCCAATTTGAGACACAGACCGGTTGGAATTGGTTTGATGGGTTTTCAGGATGCATTGTACAAACAACAACTAGCCTACACATCAGAACAGGCGATTCAATTTGCTGATGAATCAATGGAAGCAGTTTCATATTATGCTTTATCCGCATCCAGTGATTTGGCAGCAGAAAGAGGAACTTATCCCAGTTATGAAGGTTCATTGTGGTCGCAAGGAATCTTACCGATTGATTCCATAGATATGCTGGAAAAAGAAAGAGGACATTTTATTCAAATGGATAAATCCTCGACAATGGACTGGGATCAATTGCGCAAGAAAATTAAAAAACAAGGAATGCGTAATTCCAACACCATGGCGATTGCACCAACCGCGACCATTTCCAATATTTCCGGTGTTTCGCAATCAATCGAACCGATTTATCAGAACTTATTTGTTAAATCGAATTTATCCGGTGAATTTACCATTGTGAACCCATATTTGGTTCAGGACTTCAAGGATTTGGATATCTGGGATGATGTGATGATTAATGATTTGAAATATTTTGACGGTAGCGTGCAGAAAATTGACCGGGTACCGGATCATTTGAAACAGAAATATGCCACAGCTTTTGAAGTGGATGCGGGTTGGTTGATTGAAGCGGCTTCGCGCAGACAAAAATGGATTGATCAGGCACAATCATTAAACATCTATATGAAAGAGCCGTCAGGCAAGAAATTGGATGCCATTTATAAACTGGCATGGGTGAGAGGACTCAAAACCACTTATTATCTGCGTTCGCTGGGTGCAACTCAGGCAGAGAAAAGTGTCGATGAGAGAGGGGACAAGCAACAACAACTCGGATCGGTCGCACCGGCAGCGTGCTCGATATTGGATCCGGACTGTGAAGCCTGTCAATAGAGAGACCTATGTCTCGATTCGTATGACATGAAAAACATGACACTAAAACAGCATCATTGCGTTATAAATCTTGTTAATAATTGATTATTAACTGCGATTTAAGCCTTAGTCTGCTGCTCTATCGTCAGTTTTGTCAAAGTCATAGAATCGAACATAGCTCTCAAAATTTAAATTTTAAAAAATAAATACTATTACTATTCGGTAGCCTCTGATATGATGCTACGGATGTTTTGGCAACTTCGTGGGAGTGATAAATGTATAATTGGGATGATCCTTTAGGTCTTGGCAAAAAAGAAACCAAAGAACAGAAACAGGAAGTCAAAGCTGCTGAAAAGTTTGAATCTAAGCAGCAAAAAGAGAAACAACAACCGGTGGTTAATCACACTCCTGAAAACAAGGAGATTAATGCCCGTGTTGCGGTTGAACCTGTTCATGCCGAAGACAAAAGAGTCATCAATGGTCAAACTGACATCAACCAGTTAGCTCCTTTCAAATATCCTTGGGCTTGGAAATACTTCCTGAATGCCAACAAAAATCACTGGACACCGCTGGATATCAACATGACTAGCGATGTTCATGACTTTCATCACAAACTCAATGATGATGAACGCCATGTTTACACCAATGTTTTATCCTATCTGACAACCTCCGATGTCCTCGCTATGCGTAATATCGGCTTGGCGGTAATGGAAAAAATGTCAGCTCCTGAGTTGCAAATTTATCAGGCAAGACAGGTTTATGAAGAAGCCTTACATACCTGGACTTACCAACATTGCATCGAAACCATTGGTTTGGATCAAGGTGAAATCTATAATCGCTATCGCGTTGTCCCTGAAATCAACAAAAAAATTCAAATCGCCAATCGCAGACTGGATTCTGTTTTGCGTGTTGATATGGATTTAAGTAAAAAAGAAAACCTCCATGAATTTGTTATGGCCTATATTTTCTTTGCGGCCATTTTTGAAGGATGCTGGTTTTACAATGGCTTTTCACCTATATTCTCGCTACAAAGACGCGGTTTGATGAAAGGCACAGCCGAACAACTGCAATACATCATGCGTGATGAAGTCATGCATGCCAGTTTCGGAATTCGCGTGGTGAAACAAATCTTCGCCGAAAACGACATCACCCTCGATCCGAAAGAAGTCAAAGACATGTGGGAAGAAGCCGAAGCCGCCGAAATGGGTTATGCCAAATACATTTTGCGTCGTCCGATTTTAGGCTACTCTGCATCCGATCACAGTGAGCAATTCCGCTATATCGCTAACAGAAGAGCCAGAAGCCTTGGTCTGGAAGAACCATTCCCGGGAGCTGAATCACCACTCAACTGGTTGGACGAACAAGCTAACTTACGGAAAGAAAAGAACTTTTTTGAAACTAGAGTCACAGAGTACCAAACCGGCGGAGCATTAAGCTGGGATTGATGTTTGTCGTGAATTGCCAACAAGATTGGGATTTTTGCTAATGCGCAAATTTAAACAAAAAAAAGCCTGCCGAGAAGCAGGCTTTTTTGTATGGCTCTAAAATCAATGACTCCGACCCTATTGAATAAAACAGATGCCCAAGACATTGATACCTGGGAATCCTGGTCGATTAAATTTTATAAAGCCATCACCCGATACAATTAAAAATTTTCAAAACTTAACTGCTTTTGGAATGACTTTTGAAGTAACTGTTGCTGGTGGAGCAATATATTCTTATTTTGAAGAATTTTATTTTAAGTGATAAATGAGGTAAATATGAAAATCATCATTACAGTTTTTCTATTTCTATTTGTAGCTATCTGTTTTATTTCAATAAAATATAATAGCAATAAATTTAATTTAACCAAACGAAAAAAGTACCTAAACTTGGTTCTATTTCTCGTTATATTATCGACGGTTGTACCTTTTTTTATAACTTATAAGATTTTACCTGAGTCATTAAATCATCCACTAAATGGGTTGCTTTCTTTGATTGTAATCATTTTTGGATGGACATTGATTCCAAAGGGAAGATAAATCAATGGAGTCAGAGTCATTGATTATTATTTCCAATTCTCCAAAGTCTCTACAAAAACGCTTAAAAACTGATTGCATTGATGTGCATCGAGAACGCGATGATCGATGGTGAGTGTGACATAGCACATCGGTTTAATGGTGATAACATCTTCACCGGCTACTTCTTTGACAATCACTCTTTTTTCCATTTTGCCGATTCCAAGAATTGCGGATTGAGGTTGATTGATAATGATTGGTGTCGCAATTAATGAGCCACTGACGCCGTGATTGGAGATGGTGAATGTACCGTCTTGCACATCACTTGGTTTGAGTTTATTATTCCGAGCTTTATCAGTCATTTCAGTGAGGTTTCTTGAAATTATCAATAAGTCTTTGTTTTCACAGTTTTTTATGACTGGAACAATGAGTCCTTTATCTTCAAGGGCTGTTCCAATACCAATGTTGATATGATTAAAAATCTCGATGCTGTCTTTATGCAATTGTGAGTTGATTAACGGTTGTTGTTTGATTGCGGCAACAGATGCGGCGATGAAATAACTGGTGAATGTCAGATTTGCACCTTGTTGTTTAAAACTTTCCTTGTTGGCTTTTCGATGGGCGATAATGGATGACATATCCAGATTAAAAACTGAAGTGACATGAGGTGCAGTGTGAAGCAAACTTTCGACCATGTGGTCAGCAATGCTTTTGCGCATGTTGCTGATTGGAATATGCTTACTGGGTTTTAAATCGTTTTGATACTGAGGGTTTTTCAAATAAGCCTCAATATCCCGACTGGTGATCCGACCGTCTTTTCCTGTGCCTCTGACCAAATTCAAATCAATTGGATGTTGGCTGAGCAAACGACGGACAGAGGGGCTGATAAATAGGGATTTTTGAGAATAATCGAGCTTGTTATTTGATTCAATTGGCTCATCATTGATTGGTTGTTTTTCGGCAATTGACTCAATCGGAGTTTTTGGAGATGAGCTGGTTGCGGTGGTATTGTTTTGATCAATAATTCCTAAAATAGTTGAACCGGAGACCTCGTCACCGGAGTTGAGTTTGATTTCAACCAGCTTGCCAGTCGCCGGTGCGATGATTTCCATCATCACTTTGTCGGTTTCAATTTCCACGATGGGTTCATTCGCGGTCACAACATCACCAACCTGATAAAGCCATTGGCTGACCGTTGCTTTCGTGCCTTCGCGTTGCTCTTCACTGAGCGTAATGTTTACATTTGACATCAGGCTTGATCCAGATTTTTGATGGCTTGATGAATTTTCTCCGCTGTGGGAACAGCAGCGTTCATCAATCCGGGTTCGTGCGGATTGGCAATATCGGGCATTGTCAGTCTTTCAATCGGAGCATCCAGATAGTAAAAAGCCTCTTTTGCTAAAATTGCAGCAATTTCTGCACCGAAACCGGCTGATAAATTGTCTTCATGAACAATCAAAATACGATTGGTCTTTTTGACCGATTCAATCACCATCTCTTTATCCCAAGGCTTAATAGTACGCAGGTCAATCAAATCGACACCCAGTTTGGAATCTAAAACCGCTTGATGGCAACGTGAAACCATTCCTCCCCAAGTCACCAGTGTGAGGCGATCACCTTCGGTGATTTTCTTGCCTTTGCCAAACGGAATAATGTATTGATCTCCGGGATATTCACGGCGTGCCCAGATATCATCGAGCATTCGACGATGTTCAAAGAATATGGTCGGGTTGTTATCACGCAACGCATAGCGTAACAAGCCAACAGCATCTTCGGCATTGGATGGCATGGCAACTTGCCAACCGATTGCATGAACCCATTTGGCCTCGGCAGTTTGAGAATGCCAAGGATCGCCGCAACCGAAATATCCACCCGCCATCCGAACCACCATTGGTGCGGCGAAGCGATTGTTGGTTCTCCAACGCATGGAGCCAATATCGTTGAGTTGTTCTTCGGCCGGATCGGCATATTTGCGGAACTGAATTTCTGGTACGGGAAGTAATCCGGCAAGTGACATGCCAAGTGAGCGACCGATGATGCCTTCCTCAGATAAACTCGTGTCGAATACACGTTGCTTGCCGTATTTTTCCTGTAGCCCCAATGTCACCGCATGAACACCGCCTTTGGCTCCGACATCTTCGCCAAAAACAGACATTCTTTTGTTGTGTTGTAGTTCAAAATCAAGTGTTTTGCGAATCGCTGTCACCATGTTAATTCGACCCGGTTGAGCAATCACTTCCTGAGATGATGGGGGAAATAGGGGTTTGGAAAGATGAATTCCACCTTGTTTTTGCAAAATCATTTCGCCATTTTCGTCATATTCGCAGAACACATTTTTTGTGATATTATCAGGATTGGCAAAAGGCTTATTATCAGCTTTGATAAAGGCTTTATTGACGGTACTTTTGGCATTTTTTTGAATCTCATGCCATTTTTCTTCGGTTAATATCGAATTGGCCAGCAGGAATTTCTTCAACTTTGGAAGCGGATCATGTTGTTGTTCAAAGGTGATTCTTTGTGATGATTTATAGGCTTGAGTATCCTGTGCCGAGTGTCCGTTGAGTCGGGGAACTGTTAATCGCAATAAGACCGGTTTTCTTTCGTAACGAACAATAGAATGAGCCTGTGCGACCAATTCGCTGGCTTGTTGCGGATTGGTTCCATCACCACTGATAATGGTTAATCCTTTGAAACTTGCCAAATTGGCAGCAATATTTCCACCCGGAGTTTGAAATTCTGAAGGAACAGAAATTCCATAGCCATTGTCTTCAATATAAAAAAGCTGAGGAAGCTGTTGGGTGGTTGCTATTGTGAGTGCCGACCAAAAACCATTGGTTGCCACCGAACCATCACCACCTAAAACCAAACCGATGGCATCTTTCCAACGATTATCTTTTAAAACTTCAGTATGATATTTTGCAGCCTGAGCCCAACCCGAAACCGGAGTGTATTGAGCGCCAACTGCACCTGACATAGGAAAAATACAAGCACCGTCTGTTTTTGGATTATTGAAAACAACGCCAATATCACGACCATCTGAAAAACCACCTAGTTTCATCATTGATGCTTCTAATGCTTGTTGAGGTGGCAGTCCCATCGCCAAAAGCAAAGGTCGCGATCGGTAATAACCGGAAACCGCATCTCGTTGACCAATAATACACTGTCCGAGAATAATCTGTGCCAAATCATGTCCGCGTGCGGAAAATTGATAAAGAACCTTTTTGTTCTTAACTAAGGTGTATTCTTCCAGATCGTCCAGTTCTCTGGAGATAAAAAGTTTGAAAGCGATTTCTTCCCAGTTGAATTCAAATTTGGCTTCAATATTTTCTGCGGTATTCATGATGGTTTGGTAATTATTATAGACCTGATACATTATGCGATAGTTTTGCTGAAATGTGCTTGCTAAATAAACTCAAAATTTATACTATTAGGCAATAAAAAAGTAATATATGGTATAAATAAGAAATTAAATTTTAAAATTATGGATTTGCACGATATAAAAATTCTACAAGAGATTCAAAAAAATGGTCGTGTCAGTAACAAAGAACTTGCTGAGAAAGTAAATTTGTCACCGGCTCCATGCTGGCGCAGGATGAGTGCCTTAGAGGAACAAGGCGTGATAAAAAGCTATACAGCTTTACTCAATCACGAGAAAATTGGTTTGACAATCACCGCTTTTGCTCATGTGAGTCTGGAAAATCATCACACCGATACGGTGAGATCATTTGATAAGGCAATTTCTGAATGGGCTGAAATTCAAGAGTGTCATGCGACATCAGGATCCTATGACTATTTGCTGAAAATTGTCACGGTTGATATGAAAGCCTATAACAATTTTATGTATGAGAAATTACTTCGGCTGAAAGCGATACGTTCAGTCAATACCAGTTTCTCCATGATGCAGAAAAAGGTATCGACTGAATTGCCATTATCACATTTGTGATCAGATTGGTTTGATTTAGAAGTCGTAAACCAGATTGGCAGAAACTAAAGTATCAGTTTTTTTCTTACCTGCAGGAACATCGGTATTGTGACGATATTGATGAGCGAGTTTCACTTTGAATTTATCAGAAACCGTAAAAGCAAAACCGGCATCGTTTTGTAAAAACGTATTGTAATCAGTTGATTCCACCGTCAGTACATTCTCAAAGTTGGTGGTTTCAGTCACTTGTCTCATGTAGTCCAATTTCCCCAAAAAGACTGCACCGGTATTCTTTGAACGATCAATATCCAGAGCTTCTGTTTTATAGCCAACCCCTAACTCGGTAATTAAACGGCCTGTCTCGGTATCTTCAAATTTATGACCCCAACCAAAACCATTGGACATCACATAATCAAAGCCTGAGAAATTATCATTTTCATAACGCGATCCGTAGTAAATGTAATTTTTCTCATCAAATTTATAACCGGTTTTCGTTGTCAGTGTATAGCGCTCAGCAGTATCAACTCCATCGCTAGAAGCATTTAACAAGTCCAAGCCCATATCGCTCACCCATTTGCCGGTTTCCAGTTTAATTTTTAATCCGGCAGTGAGTGATTCAGAATCACTATTCCCTGAAGCTGAAGTAAATCCCAATTGTCCGGAACCTGACCATATACGGCTGCTTTCTTCTTCCCCTGCAAACGCACTTGTTGATAGTGCCAAAATCAAGGAAGTTGTAAGTCCAATTTTTTTCATGTTAGTCTCTCTAAATTATCCAAATCGGCAATATTAATGATAATTTCGCTGTATTTCAACCTTTTAACCTGATAGAAATCTTTTAAAATCAGTATAATAACGAACTTTTATTGAATTCATGGCTATGGCAGAAATAGGAAACCTATCACCTCAGCAGTTAATTGATGCAGAAGCACGAGGTGTGAAAATCATTGATATCCGAACAAGTCCTGAGTGGCAACAAACAGGAGTGATTAAGAGTGCAAATAAAATCACATTTTTTAATGCTTCCGGCACGCCAATGGTTGACTCTTTTATGTCTGAGTTTCAAAAAATTGTAAGTGATAAAAATCAGGAGTTTATATTGGTTTGTCGCTCCGGTGCCAGAACGGCTGCGGTAGCAAACTTTTTATCCGAACAATTGGGCTATTTGAATGTCTCACATTTAGCACATGGTATGAATTCTTGGTTAGCATCTAACTTACCGGTCGAATACTAAAAGAAAACCCGAAGGAAAATATTTATGAGTGGAAATACTGTAAACACACAATCTTCTTTTTTATCGAAATTATTCTGGTTGATTCCTAAATCTTTGGTCAAGGTGGCGAACTTTACCAGGCATATTTTATTGTTGCTTGTATTTGTGTTTATAGTCTCTTTTTTCATCGGTGATGATGGTATTGAATTGAAAGATAAAACAGCATTAGTGATTGCTCCTAAGGGTGTTGTTGTAAATCAATATACCGGAACACCATCAGAAAATTTCATTCGTGAATTACAAGGCACGGACGTTCCTGAAACGCAAATGCGTGATATTCTCAAAGCAATTAACTATGCAGCTTCAGATAATCGAATTAGCGTATTGGTGTTGAATCCGGATTATATTTGGGGTATTGGATTAGCAGATTTAAAGGAATTGGAAACGGCTGTAGATAATTTCAGAGAAAAATCAAACAAACCGGTGATTGCTATTGCCGAAGGAATGTCGCAGAATCAGTACTATTTTGCAAACTTAGCCGATGAAATCATTCTTGATCCTCGGGGAATGATGTTTTTTGAAGGATATGGAAATTACCGTAATTTTTTCAAAGATGGTTTGGATAAACTGGGCGTGGATGTTCACCTTTTTAGAGTCGGAGAATATAAAGCGGCTGCCGAACCTTTTATCCGAAATGATATGTCCCAAGAAGCCAAGGATGCTTCATTGCATTATATGAAAGACTTATGGGAAACCTATGTAAAGGGAGTTGCAAAGCATCGCAATATTTCAGTTGAGGATTTCAATTCGGTTGTGGAAAACCAAGCCTCCTTGCTCAAAAATGTGGAAGGAAATATGGCACAAATGTACAAAGATGCAGGAATGGTTGATCAGTTGATGAACAGCCATTTCAAGGGCAAATATCTGGCAGGGTTGTCCACATCTGAAAAAACTGAATCCGGTTTCAGAAATATAGGCATGCACGATTATTTGACAGTTGTCAAAAATGAAAACAGTAAAGTCAATGCGGATAAAATAGCTGTTGTTGTTGCCGAAGGAACTATTCTGGACGGCGAACAAGAACCCGGTGCTATCGGAGGAGTCAGTACCAGTCAGTTGTTGAGACAGGCGAGATTGAATCCTCAAGTCAAAGCAGTAGTTTTGCGAGTGAATTCCGGCGGTGGTTCCGTGTTTGCATCTGAACAAATTCGCAGAGAAATTGATGCTCTCAAGGTTGAGAGCAAACCTGTTGTCGTTTCTATGGGAAATGTTGCTGCTTCCGGAGGTTACTGGATTTCAATGACATCCGACAGAATTTTTGCCAGTGAGGCAACGATCACCGGCTCAATTGGTATTTTTGGCTTGTTTATGACGTACCCGAATACACTTGAAAAAATTGGGGTTCACACAGATGGAGTGGGAACATCATCTTGGGCAGGAGCTTTTCGAGCCGACAGAAAGTTGAATGAAGATTTGGCAGAATTGATTCAATCCAATATTGAATATGGTTATCAACAATTTATTTCTGCGGTTGCTATGTCACGAGGACTTGAGGTGGAGATGGTCGATACCATTGCCAGAGGCCGAGTTTGGACTGGCAGACAAGTTAAAGAGTTTGGTCTGATTGATGAAATTGGTGGATTGGATGATGCCATTCAATATGCGGCTGAAAAAGCCGGGATTGCCGATAAATATGATTTGGTTTGGGTTGAACAAGAGCTCAGTTCTCTCGATCAATTTCTAATGAGTGGTGTTGCAAAAGCAGCAAATTTCGCCGGGATAAAGTTATTCAACAATCAAACTCAGTCCATAGAAAAAATCATAGAACCCATGAAACCAGCGCTTAGTTTAGTTATGAACACAAAAAACGGAGTCCCCACTCCTTATGCTCATTGTTTCTGTGAAGTGAATATGAAGTAGGGCGATTTATTACTCTTCCTTGTTATCTCCTTTATTCAATATCAGTTGAATAATATTACAAAAATTACAAACTTAATGAAAAATATGACTATTTTGTAATTTTTGTAAAATGTTACAATATCCGCAGTTATCTATTGGTTGAAAAAATGTTCAATAAGTTGTTATTGCCATTGGTTTTGATTCTTCTGGGTCTTGTTTTCTGGTGGAGTCCGAACTTTAAAGACATTGCTGCAGGAGTTGCTATTCTTCTTTTTGGCATGTTGTCGCTGGAAAAAGGTTTTAAATCTCTGACCGAAGGTCCGTTGCAAAAACTGCTGTCAATGATGACCAACCGATACTACAAAAGTTTTCTTTTTGGCGTGATTTCAACTGCAATCCTGCAATCCAGTTCTTTAATTTCGGTGATTGCAATTTCCTTTCTTAGTGCCGGAATGGTTCAGCTATCCCAAGCAGTTGCAATCATCTTTGGTGCGAACGTCGGAACAACGGCAACGGCATGGTTAGTGGCATCTTTGGGATTGAAAATTAAAATTTCGGCTTTTGCAATGCCGATATTGGTTTTCGGTACACTTCTGGCCTTTCAAAAAAATAAATCACTTAAAGGCATTGGCAATGTTTTGGTCGGATTGGGATTTATATTTCTGGGAATCCACTTCATGAAACTGGGATTTGATGCTTATAAAGATGCAGTGGATATTACTCAATACTCAATGGATGGTGTTGACGGTTTGCTGGTTTATACCGGTTTGGGAATGCTAGCCACCATGATTTTACAATCCAGTAGCGCGACGATGGCGATTATATTGACCGCTTTAGCAGCCGGACAGGTGAGTTATGCCAACGCACTTGCTTTAGCAATTGGTGCCAATATCGGAACGACAATTACAGCAATAATTGGCTCAATTGCTTCGAATGCAGCCGGAAAGCGTCTGGCTGGAGCTCACTTGGTCTTTAATTTGGTAACCGGATTGATTGCATTAATCTTTATCAATCAGCTCGCTCAGTTAGTCAATTATATTGCTGTGCAGATGAACATTGCAGACACAAATTACACCATTAAACTCGCTATTTTCCATACCTTGTTTAATATGGTAGGGGTGATTGTAATGTTTCCCTTTATCAATTTACTTGTTAGATTCATGGAGAAAGTGATTAAGGATGAGAAAGCAGATGTCCTGGAACCCAAGTACTTGTCAATGGCTGCTATCGCTTTTCCTCAGTCAGCAATGTCAGCATTGATGAAAGAAACCAAGTTTTTATTCGATAATGTGTTTGAAATTGTGTCTCATGGTTTGGGATTACACCGTCGTGAAATTTTACGGAAAAAGTATGGAAAATTAAACTTGAAACCGATTCCACGAGTCGATATTGATGCCAGTTATTACAGAAACGTAAAAACAATTTATGGAAAAATTCTGGAATATGCAACTCTGGCGCAAGAGAAACATGCCAATGCCAATTACATTAACAATATTGATAACATCAAACAAGCCAATCGTTATTTCGTGAATGTTGTAAAAGATATAAAAGATTTGCAATCCAATGTTTTGAAATACACAAATTCGAGTAATGAATTTATTAAAACCGAATACAATGAATTGAGAATGAGGATTGGCAAAGTACTCAGGCAAGTCATCAAATCGCAGAAATTTGAAGTTTCTGATGAAAATGCGGATAAGAGTTTAAAAGAAAGAGCAAATCACCATATTGAAAAGCGCAAAAACAAACTGGAAGCCTTGTTACAACTAACCAAATCGGGCGATGTGCTTTTTAACGGCATATTGGATGATTTGATTCGCCATCATAAAATCACCAACGAAATGGCGTCATCACTCATTAACGATAGTGCAACCGTGGCATCAATTTGTAAACACTTGATTTATGCCGCTGAGCTTTTGTATTTAAGCGAAGAAAACTTGTTGGCTGATGTTCCTTCGCAGCATGAATTGCTCAGCCTTGAATATACTTTGAATTGATAAGAATCACAACTCCAAGGTCATTTCGTTGCTTTAATAAAAAGTAAAGGCTGTTGGAGTTTTTCTTGTGGACAAATTCCGTCCTAAAGATTTTTTTACCATGAAGAACATGAAGCTCATGAAGGTAATTCAAAAATACTTATCAACCTTTATACTCTTCAATCCATAAAGGGATAATCCATCAGTATTCTTCCACATTTGACACTTCTTCTATTCTTTGGTATTTTATAGGTTCACATTAATTGAGGAGTAACCCATGAAGAAAACATTAATCTTGTTTGTTCTATTGTTTTTGTCACTTGCCACTTTTGCAAAACCATACAAACTAAAAATTGATGATTTTAACAACCAGAAAACATACATTGGAAATAAATTTGCTGATGCAGGTTCTGCTGCTGGTGCAAGGATGTTCGGCGGTCAAGATGGTAAGTTGTGGTCTGCATATATTATTCCTGGGGATGATTTTGAAATCGAAGAAAGTCCCGAATTACTAGAAAAATTAGAGATTGAATCATTGTCAGATGGTTTTTTTGCCATCATGGGCGAGTATTACACTAAAAAAATAAATACTATCAATGATAAAGACTCTCTTATTATCAAAATTAACAAAGACTTTCATAAATTTGATTTGATTTATCAGGATCGTGTAGCTGAAGTTCAATCTGAATTTGGGGGTTGGAGAACTAAATTCGGATTCATGGTGCCAAAAAGCATATTATTAAAAATGATAGATGAAAAAAACAAATCAATGATTCGTGTCAAAGGCGATGCCAAAGACCTTACTATTGAAGTGAAACATAAAAAACTCAAAAAACTGTCTGAGTTTATAAAAGCAGTTGAAAAAGATATTAAATAACTATGGCTAAAATCTTGGAAATCAATATGACAACTCCAAGGTCTTTACTGTGAATAAGCGTAAAGACCTTGGTAGTTGTGAGGGTTTATTGGTTTTTCAAGCGTTTGATTTTTAACATTCCAAGAATGTAACGCTCAAATAATGAATCGGTTGAACCAGATTTCACTTTGCGTAAGAAATATTTTTCAAAAGCAATTTTCGCCAGATGCACCCATTTACCTTTTTTCGCCCAGGTTGTATTTCTTGGCGGAATTTGTGGCAGAGCAACAAATGCCACGCCGGTATCACCCAAGTCCGCCAGACAGATTGCGTTCCAGGTTGCTTTCGCATAAGGTTCTTCACCAGCCAGTTCTGCTTTAATGTTTTTCATAGCGGCAGTGACCATGGATTCAATCATATAACCGGTTTTTGGTGCACCGGTTGGAACAGGCGTTGCTTCTACGGGTGGAATTGCCACACAAACGCCGGCTGAATAAATGTTTTTGTACTTCGGATTGCGTTGATGTTCATCAACAACGACAAAACCACGAGGATTGTTCAATCCTTCAACTGCCATGACAGCATCTACACCAAGGAAAGCAGGAAGCATCATGGAGAAACCAAAGTTCAACTCGTGTGACATGTATTTTTCACCTTTGTCATCAACTTGAGTGACAAACATTTTGCCTTCTTCCACTTTGTCAACTTTTGCGTTGGTTATCCACTTGATATGGCGGTTGCGCATTTCTGACTCTAAAAGACCTTTTGAGTCACCGACTCCTCCTAGTCCTAAATGTCCGATATATGGTTCAGCGGTTACAAAAGTCATAGGAACTTGGTCTCTAATGCCTCTTTTACGCAAATCGGTATCGACAATCATGGCAAACTCGTATGCCGGACCATAACAGCTGGCACCCTGAACCGCGCCAATCACAATTGGACCTGGGTTTTCGAGAAATTTTTGATAATCTTCATAAGCAGTCATTGAATGTGCCAATGTACATATCGAGTGTGTGTGTCCACCTTCAGGGCCTAAACCTTCAACCTCGTGAAATGCCAGTTTTGGACCAGTAGTAATGACTAAGTAATCATATTCGACAACTTCACCATCTTCTAATTCCAAACGGTTGTTTTCAGCATCAATTTTCTTGGCACCGCTTGTTTTAAAGTCGATTTTCTTTCGTCCCAGATATTTTGTTAAATCCAAAGAAATTTTCTCAGGCTTTGACCAACCCACAGCAGCCCAAGGATTGGACGGAGTAAAGAAGAATTTTTCTCCTTTGTTGACTAAAGTCACTTTATGCTCTTTGCTGAGCTCTTTGCGTAAATCATAAGCAGCAGGAACTCCTCCGATTCCAGCTCCTAAAACTACAACGTGTCCCATAACTTTTACCTCTTTATTGATTTTTGTTTTTGATTTAATCTCAACTCGGGATTAAACATCTTTTTGAGTATATCACAGAATGCTAATTTATGAAGTTCTAATATTGGAATTTTTTCAGTAGAATAACGCTTTTTTTTAAACAGGTTTTTAT
Source organism: Gammaproteobacteria bacterium (assembly GCA_041395445.1). Lineage (NCBI taxonomy): Bacteria > Pseudomonadati > Pseudomonadota > Gammaproteobacteria > Gammaproteobacteria bacterium. The sequence goes on from JAWLAO010000007.1 coordinate 31,889, forward strand.
GACTTTAGGAATTATAGGTGCAGTTTTTATTGGTCTCTCACTGGGTTTAATGGGTTCGGGTGGATCAATACTAACCGTTCCGGTTCTGGTTTATCTTTTTGGACAGGATGAAAAGGTTGCGATTGCGGGTTCTTTAGCTATTGTCGGAAGCATCGCTTTGGCAGGAGCTTTGACCTACTTAAAGGATAAGTTGATAGACTGGAAAGTGGCTTTTCTGTTTGGTATTCCAGGAATGTTGGGAACTTATTTGGGTGCGTGGATTGCTGTGTATATTTCCGGAATCATTCAGTTGGTTTTATTTGCAATGGTAATGGTCGTTGCTGCCGTTATGATGCTTCGCAAAAGTAATCAAATCCCAAACGATTCTCAAAGACATTTGACCAAAATTATGGTTGATGGCTTGGTGGTGGGTGTGATTACCGGAATTGTCGGAGTCGGAGGAGGATTTATGATAGTTCCGGCTCTGGTATTGCTTGGCGGATTAAACATGAGAAACGCCGTTGCGACTAGTTTGATGATTATTGCGATGAAATCATACTCCGGGTTTTATAAATATTTGAGTGTACTGAAACAACAAGGTTTGGAATTAGACTGGAAAGTTATTGGTCTGGTTACTTTTATCGGAATTTTAGGAACATTTGCTGGAAATTATTTGTGTCGGATTATTCCGCAAAATAAGTTGAAGAAATATTTTGCCTACTTTTTGATGTTGATGGCGGTTGTGATTTTTTATAAAGAAATACCGAATGTTGTGAATTCTTTTCAATAGTTCTGTCAAAGTCCTAGAATCGAGCCAAGGTCTCTACTAAAATGAAACCAAAAAGTGATGCTTCATGACAGAGATAGAAAAAGATAGTGCTAAAGTAAAAACGATACCACCGTTGATTCCTTTGTTTTTTATCGGGATTTCGTGGTTGTTGGATAAATATGTTTATCATTTAGGCATCAATATCAATCAACAGGTTCAAACTTATGTTGCTTATGTTTTAATAGCTATTGCTGTGGTGTTATTTAGCTTTAGTTTGTATTTTTTTGCTAAAACCCGACAGAACCCAGAACCTCATACCCCCACAAATGCACTTTACACCGGTGGAATCTATCTCATCACTCGTAACCCGATCTATCTTGGTTTTTTAGTTTCTCAAGTGGTTGTTGCGATTCATTTGAACAATTTATATGTTATTTTGACCATGCCTTTTGTTTGGTGGTTTCTGGTGAAATGGGTGATTGAGCCGGAAGAAGACTATTTGCAAAAGTTGTTTGGTCAGGAATATCTGGATTATAAGAAAAGAGTAAGAAGGTGGATTTAATGTCTGAAAAGAATCTGAATGTTGCCCAAAACGAAATCGAGCATTTTAACGAGCAAGCCTCGTTCTGGTGGGATGAAAATGGTCCTTTTAAAACTTTGCATCACATCAATCCTGTCAGAACAGAATACGTTAAACAATTTGTTGATTTAAAAGGCAAAAAAGTGCTTGACGTGGGATGTGGCGGAGGAGTTTTTTCCGAAGCGATGGCACAATCCGGTGCCGAAGTGACGGCGATTGATTTGGCAGAAGATGCTCTGGAAGTAGCAAAGCTGCATTTGCTCGAAAGTGGACTGGATGTGAATTATTTTTGTCAAAGTGTTGAGGAGTTTGCCAAAGATAACGAGGAAAAATTCGATGTTATTGTTTGTATGGAAATGCTGGAGCATGTTCCTGATCCTCAGTCAATAGTTGATTCGTTTGCGAAAATACTGAAACCTGATGGTTTTCTGTTTTTATCAACTATAAACCGTCATCCAAAAGCGATGATGTTTGGAATATTTGCTGCTGAGCATGTTTTGGGAATTGTTCCGAAAGGCACGCACCATTATGAGCAGTTCATCAAACCTTCTGAACTTGTAACCGGTGTGGAAAAAGCGAATTTACAAGTGATTGATGTGAGTGGTATGAAATACAATCCAATTTCCCAAAAAGCATGGATTGACAAAACAGACGTAACTATTAATTATCTTGTGGCTGCAAAAAAAGCATGAGTGGAGTTTTATTCGACCTTGACGGAACCTTGGTTGATACCTCGATTGACATGGTTTTGGCATTACAATCTCTGGCAAAGGAAAATGGCATCGAAATTGAGGCTGATTTTGTTAAATACAGAGAACTGATTACTTATGGTTCCAGAGCTTTAGTCACATCAATTTTCGGAGAGATTGATAGAAACGAATTGTCGCAACTGCAAAAACGCTATTTGGAGATTTATGAAAATTGTTTAACTCAAAACACCATTCTTTTTGATGGTATGAAAGAAGTGATTCAATATTTGGATAGCAACCAAATCAGTTGGGGAATTGTCACCAACAAGCCGGTATTTCTGGCGCAACCTTTGGTTGAGAATATGCCCGAGTTGCAGAATTGTAAGGTTCTTGTGGGCGGAGGAATGACCGAACATGCAAAGCCACACCCGCAATCCATATTGTTGGCAATAGAAAAATCTCAAATCAAACCCGAATATTCATGGTATATCGGTGATGCTTTAACAGATATTCAGGCAGGAAGATCGGCGGGTATGAAATCAGCCGGAGCGTTGTGGGGTTATATTGCAGAAACAGACAATCCGAATCTCTGGCAGGCTGATAAATTGCTTAATCACCCAACTGAAATTTTAAATTTTTTTAAGTAACTATTCCCCCTTGTAAACCTCCCGTGTGTAAAATCACAACTGTACTATTTGCGGGGATAACTCCTCTGTCAATTAAGTCAAAAGCAGCATAAAATGATTTGATAGTGTAAATCTTATCTAAATCTATCTTTTTGTTTTTAATAAAATTTCTTGCAAAATCAATCATTCTTTCATCATTGAGTTTTGCATATCCACCGGCGTGATAGTCGTGATACAGTTTCCATTGAACAGAGCGGTTGTGATTTGTTAGTTTGGCAATATCATCGACTAAGAATTCCGAACCTTTAAGTACCGGAATGCCGATAACTTGGGTATTCCAGTTCGCCTTGTTAACTCCCTCAATCAAACCGGCAAGAGTTCCACCGGTTCCACAAGCAGAAATGATATGAGTGGGTTCGGATGTTTGTTGAGTCAGTTCGCCAATAACTTCGGCAACACCTTTTAAAGCTAAAGAGTTGCTTCCACCTTCGGGAATAAGGTAACAACTTTCATCAACAGTTGATTTAACAAAGTTTGAATTGGCTTTTTTACGATATTCTTCACGGTTAAGAAAGATAAACTTCATGCCATAGGAATGTGCTTGATGAAGTGTGTCAGACCATTTTTCAGGTTGGGACTCTAGCTCGTTTCCACGAATAAACCCAACGCTCTCGAAATTTATTAGCTCCGCACATTTTGCAACAGCAATTAAATGATTCGAGTATGCGCCACCAAAGGTTGCAATTCCTGTAAATCCATTCTCAATGGCGTATTTGATATTGTATTTTAACTTCCTGAGTTTGTTACCCTGAATAATTGGATGATTTAGCTCATCACGTTTGACCAAAATTTTTATATTCTTATTGTTCAGAACTTCTGTTAGTGGTGTCGAGTCATTGCAAAATATTTTGGACCAATTATCAAAGTGTTTCATTTCAAAGAATGCAGAATTTGTTGTACAAGAATTATAGTTGGATTCTCATATTTGGTGCAAATTTCTGTCATATTCAATTTGTTCTTGTCATATTAGTTAAGCATCCATAATAAAAAAACAGTCAATTTGATTAATATGTTGAAACTAAATGCAAAATTGTAATAAGATGTGCATGGGTGCATCTATGCCTGATGCATAATGGGAAAGTGGGATTATCATTATGAATAAACTTTTAAATGTGAAACTATTCTTGGTTTCGCTCTTAGTTATTACAAACTCAAAATCTTTAGCTGATGACTATCAAGGTGTTCAGGCTGATTTGAATAACGGTTTGTTGCCTGTTGAGGCGGCAAAAAGAGCGCATGAAAATGAATTGTTTTCTGCCGATGTTGTTCAACAAATGGTCGACTCTGATGTTGATATTGTCAAAGCGGTTCAAACTGTCGCTCGTGAGTGGTCATCTTGTGATGATACTTATGCTTCTGTAAGAAAAGGTGTGCAACTTTCTTCAGACAGAGCGGATGAGATTGTCGCATCAGTCGCAACTATCAATGGATGTAAATGTAATGCTCAAAGTTTTTGGGCGCGCTCCAGACTGGAACAGCGTTTACGTCCGAGAATTCAAAGAGCATTGGCTGAAATCAGTGCCAGTTGTAGCTGTGCATCTGCCGGCATAGAAGCTGCGATTGAAATTGTTCCTGATAAAGTTGAAGACATGGTTGATGCTGTCATCGTGGCTAAAAACAGAGCCGAACGTACAATTGACTCTATCGGTCAGGTTGGTGTGCTTCCGGAGCAAAAATTCTGGGGTGATCAAATTGTCAGAACTAAGGATACAAACCTTATAAGAAATACCGAAGTCTGTTCAGGTGACTACAATGAATTGGATGAATTTGATCCAAACAGCAGTTGGTCCAATCAAGACAAACAAACTGACAGTGCAACTTTTGCTTATAACCGTGACTTAGGAACTCATAAATTAATCTGTGAAGAGGAAGAGACTAAGGACGAGGAAGAAGAAAAAGAAAATGACAGCGAAAAATTAATTATTTCTCAATACATCGAAGGTCAAGGTAGCGATCAAGCTTTGGAATTATACAACGGAAGTGACAAAGAGATTGATTTGTATGCCGGTAATTATCAGTTAGAAGTTTATTTTCATGGTTATGATTTTCCTGGTGAAGTCATTCAGTTGAAAGGATTAATGGCACCACAATCCACTTTTGTTGTTGCAGATGCACAAGCATCTTCAGATATTTCTGCAAAAGCCAATCAAAAAGTGAATGGCTTGATTTTTAAAGGAGCTGATGCGGTTGTTTTAAAAGCCGGATTTAACAACAGTCCTTGTGAATGTGCCGTTGCAACAATCGCTTCTGCTGTTAATGGAATTGAAAAATCTGAAGACAAGAATGCTGAAATGTCTCAGGAAAAAGAAGATTTTATTAAGAGAATTGAGCACCATTACGACAACACCAATGTACAGGCGACTGTTGTTGACAGCTTGGGACGGATTTTGGCAAATAAAGACGGTGAACAAAAAGATGTTCCTGTTATTGAGGATGCAACCATTCGTCGTGTGGAAACCGTTTGTAAGGGTGATCGAATTGAGATGGATGAGTTTGACTTGAATAAAGAATGGCAAACTTATGCTAACGACAACTTTATTGATTCCGGTAGTTTCAGTACCAAGGATTGCAAGGCATCACGCAAGGATTTGCTACTTTCAGAGTATATTGAAGGAACTGAAAATAATGCAATGATTGAGTTGTACAATGGAACTGACCGTCCGATTGATTTCAGTTCAGAAAAATATTTCTTGGAACTGTATAATGATGATGACGATGATCCTGAAAGCGTGATTTACTTGGACGGTAAGGTTGATCGTGGAGGAGTGTTTGTAGTTGCTCATTCTGATGCCGAAGAAGCATTAAGAGATATTGCAAATCAGAAAACATCGGAACTGGATTTAGAAAATACCAGAGCTGTTGTTTTGAAAAAAGTGGTATTACCAGCGTATCAGTCTTGTTATGCTGATATTGCAAACTGGATTCAAGGTAATGACTTGAAAAACATAGCTTATATACTTCCGCCTCAAAGAGATCCGGGTACAGGTCCTGACCCATCGGATGATCCGCGTGATGGTCCGGACGGTGGAGAATTGGCAAGTCCAAACTAAATAAATTTCAAAAGATTTGAAGAAAAGGGTAAAATTAAATTTTTACCCTTTTTTTATTTAATAGTCATAAACATCATTTACAATATCTGCATGAATAATAAAAATAAAATTGCAATAGTTGGTCTGGGATATGTTGGTTTGCCATTGGCGGTTGCATTTGCCAAATACTATGACACCATTGGTTACGACATCAATCAAAATCGAATTGATGAGCTGGAACAGTTCAAAGATTCCACTTTAGAAACATCATCTGAAGAATTGAAATCTGCAAAATATCTGTCTTACACCAGTGACTTACAAAAAATTAAAGAAGCCAATGTATTTATCATAACCGTTCCCACACCGGTGGACTCCAATAACTTACCCGAACTTTCTCCGCTTAAAAATGCATCTGAAGCGATTGGCTCAATATTAAAGAAAGGCGATATCGTTGTTTATGAATCCACTGTTTTTCCCGGAGCTACAGAAGAATATTGTGCAAAGATTTTAGAAGAAGAAAGTGGTCTTAAATTAAACTCTGACTTTTCATTGGGATATTCTCCGGAACGAATCAACCCGGGCGACAAAGTTCACACCTTACAAACCATCACAAAGGTCGTTGCAGCTTCTAATTCTGAGACAGAAAGTGTGCTCACAGAGCTTTATTCTAAAATTATTAATGCCGGTGTTTTTCTTGCCAGTTCCATCAAAGTTGCGGAAGCATCAAAAGCAGTTGAAAACACTCAAAGAGACATGAATATCGCATTCATGAATGAATTAGCTGTAATGTTCAATCACATGGGAATTGATACCTTGGATGTGATTAAAACAGCATCCACAAAGTGGAATTTCTTACCATTTACGCCAGGGTTGGTTGGTGGTCATTGTATCGGAGTGGATCCTTATTATCTGATTCATAAATCGCAGGAAAGTGGATATTATCCACAACTCATCACAACTGCCAGACGCATTAATGAAAGCATGAGTCAGTACGTTGTTGATCGTTTCTTGAAAAAATTGGCACTGAGCAAAGTCCATATTGTGAATGCCAATGTTCTGGTTATGGGAATCACTTTTAAAGAGAACTGTCCTGATTTAAGAAATACAAAAATTGTCGAAATTATCAGCGAGCTTGAAGCCTGTCATGCTCGTGTTGATGTTCACGATCCATGGGCGGATGTCGATGATGCTAAGCGTTTTTTAAATGTTGATATTCAGATGAATTTACAAAATGGATTTTATGATGCAATTATTCTGGCTGTTTCACACAAACAATTCATTGAAATGGGCGAAAAGAAAATTCGGAATCTGCTTAAACCCAACGGTATCATTTTTGATTTGAAAGGAATGTTACCATCAGATGCCGTGGATGAAAGGTTGTAAGTTATGACAATTTTAGTGACTGGAGCAGCAGGGTTTATTGGTTCACATGTGAGTCGTTATCTTTTGAATCGCGGTGAACAGGTTCTCGGTATAGATAACATCAACGATTATTACGATGTCAATTTAAAATATTCCAGACTTGAAAATCTGCAACACGAAAATTTTGAGTTCGTAAAAGTGGATTTGGCAGACAAGGATCGGATTGCAGAGTTATTTCAATCACACGGAATTAAAAAGTGGTTAATTTGGCAGCTCAGGCAGGAGTTCGCTATTCATTGGAGAACCCTTGGTCATACTTGAATAGCAACTTGACCGGTTTTTGAGTATCTTGGAAGCCTGTCGCCATAATAAGGTAGAACATCTGGTTTATGCTTCATCTAGTTCGGTTTATGGAGCCAACACCAACTTACCGTTTCGGGTGGAAGACAATGTCGATCATCCTCTGTCTTTGTATGCAGCCACTAAAAAATCCAATGAATTGATGGCTCATTGTTATTCCAATTTATATAAGTTGCCAACCACAGGTTTGCGTTTTTTTACCGTTTACGGTCCTTGGGGTAGACCGGATATGGCTCTGTTTTTGTTTACTAAAAATATCTTAGCAGGCAAGCCCATAAAAGTATTTAATTACGGCAATCACACTCGTGATTTTACCTATATTGATGATATTGTCGAAGGGATTATCCGGGTTTTGGATAACACGCCGCAACCAAATCCTGATTACGACTTTTCAAATAGTAATCCGGCCGGTAGTTCAGCTCCCTATCGTGTTTACAATATTGGCAACAACAGCCCGGTTAAGTTGATGGACTATATACATGCAATTGAAAATGCTCTGGGCATGAAAGCTGAAATGGAGTTGTTGCCATTACAAAAAGGTGATGTCCCTGATACCGAAGCCGATGTTAGCAAATTGGTGAAAGATGTAGGATTTAAACCCGATACAACTGTTCAAGACGGTATCAATCGCTTTATTGCCTGGTACAGAGATTATTACAAAGTGTAATCAGATGATTGAGTTTTTGCTGAATCTTGTTGAAAGGGACTGCAAACTCGCTGGTTTTAAGTCAGATAAGCAAATTATTCTTAATGGTTTAGCTCCACTCTTTGTTGAATACAAGCATTCCAACTCTGTTAACTTAATCAAAGCCTCGTTACTTGAAAAGGCAAAATTCCAAAACTGGCAGGAAAAATCTCAAACGATATTTAAACTTTTTGATAATAGTGGAATTCGTTTTCTTGTATTTAAAGGTTTTGCGTTAACGCATTGCGTTTATCAAAATTCCTACATTCGGCCCTATTCAGATATTGATATGATTGTTGATGTCGAAGACTATAAAATGGCTGAACAACTTCTTTCTGAGAATGGTTTTAGTAAAGTGTCTTCCAGAGAAGGACAATTCGTCAGTTTTCAAAATAGTTTTTATGACAATGATTCTCCACAATGTGTGATTGACCTGCACTGGCAGATTAATAACCGTATAGAGTTTCATAAAAACTTTCCCTTCGGATATTTGTATAAACACTCGAATACTATCAATCAGGATGATAGTCAGTTCCATGTTTTAAGCTCTGTTGATGGATTTGTATTGAGTTGTTTCCATTTTCAGGCTCATCGCCCGGAAGACCGCAAGCACATTTGGCTTTATGATTTAGCCTTGATGTGGAATCAGATGTCTGATGTTGAAAAACAAACTTGTATCGAAAAAGCAAAAGCAACGTCTCAGTATAAAGTTGTCAGTTCTTGTTTACACTTGGTGAATCAAGTGTTTGGAAAACTTTACAACCTTGATGGTTTTATCGTTGAAAATAACTTTGAAGATACCGAATTGTATTTGGGTGAACGCAAAAGAAAAGCCACTGATATTAAAATCAGACTCAAAAACATTGACGGCTTTTCCAATAAAATCAAATATTTATCTGAATATATTTTCCAAAGCCGTGACTATGTAAAAAACCGCTATCAATTGAAAACAACAAACTGGATATGGTTATATTTTCCAAGAATGTGGGTTGAGGATTTTCTCAAATTATTCAAATAGTTTTTGCTAGTTGACAGATTTTTTCCAGCAAACGTTCCAGATGTTTTTCAGTTGTCAGTGGATTCATAATAGTCACTCTGAGATAGTGCGTATCATTCAAAACGGTTTGAACAATGTAAAATTCGTTATCTTCAAGCAATTGTTGGCGAATCTTTTTATTTAACTGATTAAGTTGGTCTTCCGTTAAATCCTCCTCAATATAACGAAAGCACACAATATTGGTTTGTGGTTCAAGTGCCAATTGAAAAGAATTGTGTTGTTTAACCATTTCCGAAAAGGTTTTACCCAACCCATAAAGATAGTCGATATTTTCTTCAAAAATTTTTATTCCGTAAGTTTTCCAAAGAATGTAGAACTTCAGACAAATCATAAATTTGGTGCATTCAAAAGTTCTCAGTCCACCGTTATACCATTGCTCTTCCAAAGCCTGATCTTCAAACAAATACTGAGCTTTTTGGGTGAATGTCCGGCTTCCGTGTCTCTTGTCTTTGAATAGAACGACCGTTGATAATGCCGGAGTCATCATCATTTTATGCGTATCAATAATAATTGAGTCTGCCAATTCCAAGCCTTTTAATAGGTTCTTGTGCTGATGTGAAAAGATAGCAGCTCCGCCATGAGCGCCATCAACATGTAACCAAACTCCGTTTTGTTGACAGAATTGTCCGATTTGTTCCAAATCATCATAAGAGCCGGTTGCTGTGGAGCAAGCACTTCCGACAATGGCAATTACTTTGAATCCCGAATCAATGGTTTCCGCATAGCAGCGTTTCATTTCCTCAATATCCATAGAAAATCCCGAATTAACCGGAACCAGAACAACTCCGTCATCTCCTAACCCCATAACTCGTGCGGCCCGATCGACTGAATAATGTGCTTGTGAGGAAACCAGAATAGCTAGTTTATCTTTGTTGCCGTTTTTCCAGATATCCTGACCTTTTAAAGACCGACGAGCCGCCAATAAACCTGTGAGATTAGCTAAAGTTCCACCGGATGTCATGACACCATTCGCATTAGAATCATATCCAACCTGATTGCAAAACAGTTCAATAATGCATTTTTCGATGGCAGTTGCAGCAGGTCCCATTTCATAAACAGCCATGCCATTATTGAGAACTCCCGAAACCAAATTCATCAATGCTGAAAGTGGTGCCGGCACGGAAACCTGATGCCCAATATATTTAGGATTGTGCAAATGAATCGAATGATTGATTAAATCCTCAATAAAATTTTCGACATTGCTAAATTCAAAACTCTGCCAAAAATTTAATTCCGAATTTGGATTTTTCCAATTGTTTGCTTTGACATCACCTTGCTGGTTTTGCAGGTATTCAGTCAATTGATCAAGTATTTGGTGCCCATTTTTTTGGAAATCTTCAAAATTATAGGCTTGTTTCAGCAAAGGTTATTCTTTCATTAGTTTGAACTACAACAGTTATCTTTCGGTGGTTTATTTGAAAACTTACTTATAAATGTTCTTAAACTAAATAGCAATAAAATTATTAGCGATATCAGCTGAATATACTCAGGGATATGACTATGCTCCGGTTGTAGATGTTGTTGAATATTGATGCTCCATTTTGTTACCAAATAATCAACCACCAGACCTGAAATCAATGCTGTGCTCATAATTCCACACAGATATAAAACCATTGTCCTTTTCCCCATTTGTTTATTAATAATACCTAATGTCGCCATATTGGTTGCCGGTCCTGCCAAAAGAAAAACAATGACAGCACCCGGCGAGATACCGGCAAGCAAAAATCCGGCTGCCAAAGGTGTTGAAGCCGTCGCACAGACATACATCGGAATCCCAACAACCAACATAATCAGCATTCCGCTCCAACCGCTTCCATACTCAATCAAAATGTCATTGGAAACAAAAGTTTGAATAATCGCTGCAAAGGCAATCCCTATCACTAACCAGCCGACAATATTGTCCAGTAGCTCGGTAAAAGCATATTTGATTCCGGCATAAATTTTTTCTATAAGTGACTCACTTTTTTCATCATGTTTTTCGGAAGAGCAACAGCTCGTTTTTTTAGTTTGAGTTTCACAACAAGAGGTCTTTGCTACTTCCACTTCAGGATCACAGCAAGAAGATTCTTTTTTACTAGAGCAACAATTTTCATCAGGTTTTACTTTGGGCAAGTCACTTTCATAATCAAAGAAATTAACCAATGTTCCGGTTGTAATTGCAGAAAATACAGCAATGATTGGTCGAACAATTGCCATAAATGGTCCCATCATCGCATAGGTGATAAAGACAGAATCCACACCGGTTTCAGGAGTTGAAACCAAAAACGAAGTTGTTGCCGATTTAGAAGCTCCGGCATCGCGTAATCCCATTGCTGCCGGAATCACGCCACAAGAACATAGCGGTAATGGAGCACCAAGAATGGCAGCTTTGATTACAGAACCAAAACCACCTTGACTCAGGTGTTTGTGTAAAAACTCTGTCGGAATTAGAGTTTTGAATAAACCACCAATAAATAGACCAATAACCAGCCAGAAAGATGCATCCAATGCAATGTAATAAAAATTCTCAAGTAAGTTAATCATCACTATTCTCCAACGCTGATAATATGGAACAATGCTCGGCAGACTCAAATCCGCCACAGCAAGTTTGATGGATTTTTGACAGAGCTGATTTTATCTTTTGTAATTCATCAATTTTTTGATTGATTTCATCCAGTTTCATTTGTGTGTACTCCTTGACTTCATGACATGTGTGTTCATCCTTGGTGACTTTAAGTTCCAGCAATTCCCTGATTTCTTTCAGGGTAAATCCCACCAACTTGGCCTTTTTAATAAACTGCAAAGTTGAAACTGTATCGTGTGAATAATCACGATAGCCATTGGGTAATCTTTTTGGTTTTGAAATCAGATTTTGTGATTCGTAATATCGCAACGTCTGAATATCAATTCCGGTTGTATTTGAAAGCTCGCCAATTTTCATAGTTCGGTTTTTTATATTGGATTGGTGTATTCTAAACCCTAAAGTATGCTATAGAGTCAAGGGTTTGGTTGGAATTCTGAAAAAATAATCGACTATGATTTTTTCTTCATAAAAGTTAAATCCTCCCAGGGAAAAGATAGGGGCAAAAAAGAATATCGTCATGCTGAGCGCCGTCGAAGCATCTCCTCAATTCACCGTGATATATTTTGAAACTAATAATGTCCCCTTTTGAAAGGGGATTGAGGGGTATGTTATTATCAAGTTATGTGTGGAGTAATTGAATATAACCAGAGTTTGTTTGACCATCAATATGATTTGGCTTAAACTAATTTGAACTAAATCAAAGCGGAGAAAATTTTGACAATCAGTATCAAATCGACTGGCCATCTATCAAAAGGCAGAACATGGACAAGACTTTTCATAGCTAATTCTGACCATGAAAAGGCTAGCGGGTTGGCTCCGCATTAGGTTAATCAAAAACATGATTAATTTAGTATAAAGGGAGTAATTCAATCAAGCAAACTGTTTCTGGATTATTAACAAGCACAAGTCGAACATAAGCTAAAGAAGATACAGAGAAGGTAAAAAAAGCATGTAAGTCTCATTCAGGGACGTACAGCGTTGGCTACTATCCAACAACTGAACTAAAAAAAGTTGCAGAGCCAGAACCAAAGAAAATTGTATCTTTAGATACACTAAGCGTAATGCATGGGGTAAATAGCAAAAATAAAGTGCTTATCAAGTAGACAAAGAGGAAGATAAATGGGAATTTGGGGCAACTTATTTAAATCTAATGTAGAGATTATTCGAGAAAAAAAGAAGATAGTCGAATCTTCAAAAGATGACATGATTATTAAAAACCTGATGGGGCTAACTGAAAAGCAAAACGAAATCCCATTACTTAAAGCAAGAAACAAACTTACTCTAACCTTATCTATATTTGAAAGAAAACGTGATGAACTCAATTCGACATGGGATGCAGCATACGAAAACTTCTCATGGTGGAACAAGCTAAAATATGACGAAAAATTAGACCTTAGTGATCTTGATAGGCAAATATACGAACTCAAAGTGGCGATAGACAAGTTTGACTCAAAATACCAAGAAGGGCTCACGAAATTAGATCATTACTTTGAAAATTTAGAAAAACTAATGTGCAAAGAATGGAGTCAGTTATACAGCTTTTAAGTGCTATAGATAAATCATTAATCAAAGAAGTCAATAATGACTCTTTAAAAGCCGCATGGCTTGCCGCACTTTCGGTTCCGGTATCAAACATTTGATCTTGTAGCCGCGAATCAGGTCTATGACTCTCTTAGAGCTGTAAACAGCAATTTCGAAGGAATGTCGAACTCAGAAATTTGGTGGGAAACACTGTGGATGTCACCTGAAAGCCATGCTGGTTTAGTTAGTTTAACTAAAGGCGCTTATTTCGAGCAGTTAGTTGCTTCTGATACAGGTGGTCAGCTGCATGAACACTTTAATAATCCTGATACTGATATAGTATTGGGTGGTGTTGAGTTTCAACTAAAAGCTACCGAAAGTGTTACCTATATCAATTCTGTGGATGAAGAAATCCCGATAAATATCCACCTCAGAGGTTGCAAGACAAACAAATGCAATTGACAGTGGCTTTTCCAATGATGAGCTAACAACAACTGTCGATACGGCACTGGGTGGAAGTGTCATAGATGCGAAAGAGACAGCCGTAGATGCTTTATTAACAGGGGTTGGTTCTTTAGAGTATTTGCGACGATTCGAGGGAATTAATCATGCATTTAAAGGATATGAAGAAGGTGTTGACGGCGAGTTAGCGTTTTTGAAGGAGCTGGTGTTGCAATAGAAGGCACTGCAAAGGGGCTAGTGGATGCAAGTGAAATGATTTACAAGGTATTTATGTCTCGACCTAGTCGTTTCATAGGTCGAGCATTGTTAAAAGGATTGATAAAGTTAGATGAAAAGTTGATGGAAGGGCCAACTAAAGAAAGAAAAAGATGAAGCATATTGCATTAGCATATTTAGGAAAATGACAGGAAGGCCATTAGCTGAGTTCCATGAAGACCAGTGGGAGTCAATTGATGAACTGATAAATAAACAAAACCAATTATTATGATTGTTCAACGCACAGGTTGGGGTAAGAGTGCCGTCTATTTTATTGCGACAAAAAATAAGACGTACCCAAGGATTTGGGAACGTTGATAATATCACTTTTTTATCCTTGATCCGAAACCAGATAGATTCCCGCCGCTAAACTCGGTTTAAAAGTCGTCTCATATAACTCCTCTATGGATCAAAACGAAAGGCAAGTGGCGGAAAATAAAATTCTTGCTAGCCAAGTTGATGCTGTGATTATTGCTCCTGAACAACTTGGACCGGAGTTATTTTCGAAAATATTCTAAGTAAAATAAGCAGCAACATCGGTTTGTTGTAGATGAAGCCTGACTGGGGACTGATGGTCATCTTGAAAAATATGCCCCCCACTGTATAATCCGTGTGTTAAACCCGGTGACCGTTTAACCATTATTTGGTCTGAAACATGTTTATGACAGAAGAAAGTTTTCAAGAATTTTAAATTATCCTATCAAAGTGTTTCCCTGAGTGAACTTGAACTCGCTGAATGTGATTGTCGTTCGAAAATGGCCGAATCAGTGATTTTTTAAAGCAGTGTTTAAGAGGTAAATCTTGCGATATATCCAATGATTAAAAATATGCCTGCAAACAAGCGGACAATACCATTTGCTGGGAAAAAAATCATTATCGTTCGCCAAGGATGACAGAAAAATTTGGTTATTCTTGTAGTCCCAATCGGCAGGCTTTGAAGTCAAATCAAATATCCCGCAAAAAATGGCTATCCAAAAAACAACCTCGTCAACAAAATCTTTGCAAATTAATACATCACACGGGCTGTTATCTTTGTGTAGTGGGTTGGTCAATGAGTCAAAAATTGTTGATGTTTGGCAAAGGGAAATCAAAGATTTTACTCTGACAGCCATGACTATAAATTTTTATTTGATAACAATGTTATTTGCTCAATGAGTGCTGTTGGTAGTTTATGGTGTTATGAAGTAAATCTAAAACTACAAACCAGATCAAGCTGATATTTTTGATTATTGAACTTCCATAATCCGGTAAAAACGTAAACTAGAGAAAATAAAATATGAAAAATTTTTAAAAGTAAAATCAGGGGAACGCATAATAACCCGAAAGAGTTTAGAACTTCATAATATTAGGATTAGCAATAAATCTGAACGCTTAGCATGGTTAGCTGACAACACCTACCTCGTATTGAAGGTACAGGAATTGTCTATGCGAAAACCACTAAAGATTGTGAAATAGTCGCAGGTTTTTTTCAAAAGCAAGGAATAAATGCCCATGCGTATCATAGCCAAATAGATTCAGATAAAGCTAAGGCTGATTTAGAAATAGCATTGATCAATAACAAAATAAAGCGCTAGTCGCAACCTCTGCATTGGGTATGGGATTCGATAAACCAGATCTAAGTTTTGTAATACATTATCAATCGCCTGGAAACGTTGTTGAGTATTATCAACAAGTTGGCCGTGCAGGACGTGGTATAGACAAGGCCATAGGCGTTATGATGCTGGGGCAAGAAGATGCCCGTATTCACAATATTTTATTGAAAGTGCTTTTCCAAAAGAACACCAAATTAACCAGCTAGAAGTAATCGAACAAAAGATGGATGTCGGTTGACCGATTTAGAACCAGAAGTGAACTTTTCGCTAGGTACAATTAAAGAAATAATTAAATTCTTAATGATCGAATATCCTTCACCAATTTTAAAGGATGGTAACCTGTATTTTAGGACGCAATTTGATTATCAATTACCTAAAGAAAAAGATTGAGAGATTAAACTCAATTAAACAAGGAGAATGGGAAAGCTTAAACCAATATCATCAGCACAATGGCTGCTTGATGCAGTATTTATCAGATGAATTAGATGATCCCGATTGTGAACCGTGCGGCGAAGTAGAATTGCAAACCAGAATCAAAACTATCTGAAGATATAAAGCATGATTTTAGTGTTGCAAGCTAACGATTATTTGCGACATAGGTATATCAAAATAAACCCTAGAGCTAGGTTTGCAAGTTCAGGAAACAACGCAAGAAAAGCTTTTCTCTGATTATCAATTACCTTATCGAAATGATAACCTCAAAATTGACTCAGGCTTAGCACTCTCTTCATGGAAGGATGGGGGCTGGGGGCGATATCGTTGCACAAGGTAAAAAGCAAGGCTACTTTAGTGATAATTTGATTCCGCCAATGGTAAAGATGATAAACAGCTTGAGTTATGAAGTTCGACCTACATGGCTAACTTATATTCCATCATCAAGGCATCCCAATCTCGTAAGAGTTTTGCACATATAGCGTTCTAAACTGACGTTGAATGTAAAGATACATTATTCGTGGCAGACATAAGGCCCCCAAAAAACTATGGGAAAACAGTTTTTTTCAAGTAAAAATTTGGATGGTGCTTTTGGGATAGACACATCTCAGGGTTATGTAGCTCCTGTATGGCTTCTCGATGATGCTGTTGACTCACGGTGGACATTCACTATTGCAGGAGCACTTTTGCGAAAGAATGGCGCGCCTAAAGGGATACCAATTGCATTAACTAGTACGAGTAAAAATGACTAGTATGACTAAATTTGATAAGAAGATAAATTAATGATAAGTGAAAACATTAAAGCAAAAATTGCTACTAACAAGTCACTTTAACGCTAATGAAGTTAAAGAATATAAAATATTTTCAATAAATGAATATGGATATTTCTCTTATTGGTTGTATCGAAATAATTTTAAGCCAGAAAGTTTGCTTAATGATGCTACGTTCAATGATGAAAAGGGTGTTATGGAATAATCAATCAAGCCATATTGAAGCAAAGAAAATCATTGATTTTAAAAGATTAGATAAAACTATATCTAATATTACGTTTGAGCGAATCCAGCACTTATTAAACAGAGGTGCAAAGCCTAGGTTTAGCATTAGATAAGTGGCAGAGTGCTGGAGTTTGGATCTTGGACAGGCAGCATTCGCATTATCCTCAGTCCTTCAGAAAACAGTTAAAACATCAAAGTCCAGCTCTTTTATTTGGTGTCGGTAACAGTGAGTTACTGATGAAAAAATCAATAGGATTTGTTGGCTCAAGAGATTGCACCATTGACGATAAACAAGCAACAAACAATGTATGTTGAAAAAAATAAACAGGCTTGGTTTTCAAGTTGTATCAGTGCAGCTAAAGGTAGACACTTGCGCCATGCTCGCATCGTTGGAGAATAATAATCAAGCCACTGGAATAATGGCAGACAGCTTGTTTAGAGCCAGTGCCTCAAGCAATTGGCGACAGCACCTAAAAAATAACAAGTTAGTTCTAATTAGCCCATTTTTTCCAGAATCTAGATTTACTCCAGCCAACGCAATGGCGAGAAATAAATATATATACTTGCTGTCTACGGCCACGGTTGTCGTTATATCGGGTGAGAAAGGTGGAACTTGGGAAGGAGCTAAAGAAAACCTAAAAAAAGAGTGGGTACCAACTTTGGTTTCAACTCATCAACATCCTCTCCAAGCTGGAAACAATGCACTGTTATCAGGTGTCGGTCTAACGAAAGGTCACGCCAAGCCTCTTCCTTTATCACTTGAATTGAATAATGAACAAATTTCAAATCTGATAAAAGGACAAGAGATAGAGCAATCAAAAGAGGTTTCTGTATCTAATAAAGATGTTCCTGAAATTTCTCAAAATAGCCAATCGAGTTTACAGAGCAGTGTATTGGCTATGCCAGTTAAAGATAAGTCACAAGAACCAAGTCAAATGATTGAACAACAATCTGAGCTATGGGGAAACCAAACAATAGCAGAGTTTAATACCACAGAATCTACTGATAACAAAGCATTAAATACCGAAAAAGCAGTAGATTTTGATGAGACTGAGCAAGATAAAAATTTAGGAATCGAAGCTGCTCCAAACGAAAATAATACTGAAGGATCAACCAAAAAATGTTCAGACCTTTCTAACATTCATACAATGAGTCTGATTGACCTTTTTTATGAAAAACTATCTGTTTTGATTAAACAAAAGCCCAATAATTTAATTGATAAGACACAGCTGGATGAATACTTTCCTGAGTTAGAAATCATTAGCAAGACAGCACTCGATAAATGGTTAAAACATCTGGTTGATGAAGGCAAAATACTGCGACCATCTACAAAGATAAAACAGTTCTCATTACCTCAAATTTCGCTAAAACAGTGATACCAATAATAAACAGCGAAAACAAAACTCAAAGATAGAAAAATTTCATCAAGCATGGGGCAGCAATGAAGAAGCTGACGAAAAAGTGCCAAAAATTTCTAACTCGGAAGAAATATGGAAGTTATTAAGTAAGCCAAATATTTGGTTATCTAATGAATATATAGACCTTAGTATTTCTTTCGAGACAACATGGGATCCAGAACATGGAATTACATTTCTATTCAAAAATGAGAAACTATTTAAAATCGAATAAAAAACCTAATTAATGTATTAATTCGTCCACTTCGCTTCGTATGACGGTGTTCTTTTATACCCCTTCCATTTCGCTAAGACGCACAGAAATATTCGGAAATAAGCTACATACTGTCTGAGCGAAGCGAGTTTATGAAGCGCCGAATATTTTGAGTATCGAAGGAAGCCGCCGGCCGGAATGTCGGGTCGTGTTTTCTTTTGCTGGCTTTGCTTTACACGAGTAAAGAAAAGTAACATTATCTGCTGGATTCCCGCCTTCGCGGAATGACGACTGTGTAACCAATGGGTTCAGAGTCGTTGATTCTGTGACCTCATTGATTAATGACTTAACTAAATATTCCTTGAAATTTAATAAATAATTGGTTTAGAATGCGCAACACTTTTGAAATCATTGCATGTTGCAGTGATAAATAACATCCTGATTCGGAGGAAAAACAATGAAACAACTACAACGAGATAACAACAGCTAAGCCTTCGAAAATTCAATTTTTTTGGAAGGCAGTTTATGGATAATGCCTTTCAGATAGAGATAAAAGCCTGAATTGCATTATGTTTTTCAGGCTTTTTTTATGCCTGATAATTTTAACAAATTAACAAAGGTCGGGTTTCGGTCAAATCTATACGAATGTTATAGACTCCAAGGCCATTGACAAAAAAGGAGAAAACTATGAAAAAAGTCAGAAACACAGTCGCAAGACTTGCCATTATGCGCAAAGGCGGAGTTCATGACAAAACGAACAAAGCCAAACGCCGAAGAGAGAAGCAAAGCTTCAAGAAACAAATAAGGACCAAGGATTTTGGTCCTTTTTGTTTATGTGGTTTGAAAGTCGATTTTAGTTTAGTCGGTTAGTTGGCTTTAGCCAATCTATTTTTCGTGGACTGAAGTCCACTACCCAATTATTCAAATAGCTTCAAAGGTTTGTTATTCTAAGGAGTGATGCAAGGAAGATTCTGCATTGATTTAAGAGATCCTTTGCTTTTTGCTCAGGATGACGGAGTGTTTATTCATAAGCAAATCTTATATTTGATATAAATATTAGTGACTTTTGTTTATCTTTGTCCTGCTATAATATGGGCTCAGAAATTTCAAAAGAGTTACAAATCATGACGAACAGAACCACTCTTGCTAACGCCATCCGCGTTTTATCTATGGATGCGATTCAAAAAGCAAATTCTGGTCATCCGGGTGCTCCTATGGGCATGGCGGATTTGGCCGAAGTATTATACAACGATTTCATGAAACACAATCCGAAGAATCCGAAATGGTTCGACCGGGATCGTTTCGTTTTGTCCAACGGACATGGCTCGATGCTGATGTATTCCTTGCTGCATCTGACAGGCTATGATTTAAGTATGGATGACATCAAAAATTTCCGTCAACTTCATTCCAAAACTCCGGGACATCCGGAATACGGTTACACGCCGGGTGTAGAAACAACAACCGGGCCATTAGGTCAAGGGATTACTAATGCGGTCGGTATGGCTCTAGCTGAGAAACTATTGGCGGAAGAATTCAATCAGGACAAATTGGATATTGTTAATCACTTTACTTATGTGTTTTTGGGTGATGGGTGTTTGATGGAAGGGATTTCGCATGAGGCTTGTTCATTGGCAGGGACGTTGAAATTAGGCAAGTTGATTGCTGTTTATGATGATAACAATATTTCTATCGATGGTGAAGTGGATGGTTGGTTCACCGATGATACGGCAAAACGATTTAAGGCTTATGGTTGGCATGTGCAAAAAATTGACGGACATGATTCCAAGTCCATCAAAAAGGCAATTAAGAAAGCCAGAAGAGTTAAAGACAAGCCATCCATCATTTGTGCAAAAACAATTATTGGAAAAGGAGCTCCGAATAAAGCAGGCTCGCATGATTGTCATGGTGCGCCACTTGGTGATGAAGAGATTGCATTGACTCGCAAAGCATTGGGCTGGGAATCTCCGGCTTTTGAAATTCCGCAAGATGTTTATGACGGCTGGAATGCCGTTGAATCAGGAGCCAAAGCGGAGAAGAAATGGAATAAAAAATTCGCAAAATATTCTAAAAAATTCCCTGAAAAATCCGCCGAATTTGCATTAAGAATGAAAGGTGAATTACCGGATGATTTCGAATCAAAAGCACAAGCAGAGATTAAAAAAGCACAAGCTGAAGCTCCGGCAATGCCAACTCGAAAAGCCTCCAAATATGCTCTGGAAGCACTAGGTCCTCTGGTTCCCGGTTTGTTTGGTGGTTCTGCGGATTTAACACCATCGAATAACACATTCTGGTCGCAATCCAAAGCCTGCAATGATGGAGAACTTGATTTCAGTGGCAACTACTTATCTTATGGTGTGCGTGAATTCGGCATGACAGCAATGATGAATGGCATGATGCTGCATGGTGGCTTGATGCCTTATGGTGCAACATTTTTGATGTTTTCTGAATACGCCAGAAATGCGCTTCGCATGGCGGCGTTGATGAAGATTCGTGGTTTGTTTGTTTATACTCATGATTCGATTGGTGTCGGTGAAGATGGTCCGACTCATCAGCCTGTTGAACAAACCTCAACCTTACGTCTCATTCCGAATATGGATGTATGGCGTCCTTGTGATGCAGTGGAATCAGTTGCAGCGTGGA
Organism: Gammaproteobacteria bacterium; assembly: GCA_041395445.1. Taxonomy (NCBI): domain Bacteria; kingdom Pseudomonadati; phylum Pseudomonadota; class Gammaproteobacteria; species Gammaproteobacteria bacterium. The sequence goes on from JAWLAO010000007.1 coordinate 53,153, forward strand.
AATCAGGCCTTGAAAAAGCCGATGGTCCGACTTGTCTGACATTCACCCGACAAAATACCGATAAACAAGAAAGAACAGACGAACAAGTCACTAATATTTCGAAAGGTGGTTATGTTTTAAAAGATTCAATTGGAACGCCAGAGGTAATTATCATAGCAACCGGGTCTGAAGTTGGTTTGGCAATGCAGGCAGCCGAACAAATAGGCGATAAGGTTCGTGTGGTTTCCATGCCTTGCACTAATATTTTTGATAAACAGGATCAGGAATATAAAGAAAGCGTCTTACCGGCATCAGTCACGATAAGAGTCGCTGTGGAAGCTGGACATGGTGATTTCTGGTACAAATATGTGGGTTTGAATGGTTCTGTTGTGAGTCAGAATACATTCGGAGAATCCGCTCCGGGAGCTCAGTTATTTAAAGAATTTGGTTTCACCGTTGAAAATGTGGTGAAAGCAGTCAAACAAACTATGGGAGAGTAACAATGGCATTAATTTCATTAAGACAATTATTGGATCATGCGGCAGAGAAAGGTTATGGAATGCCGGCGTTTAATGTGAACAACATGGAGCAAATCCATGCAATTATGGAAGCAGCTGCGATCACAAACTCTCCTGTAATTCTACAAGGTTCAGCCGGAGCCAGAAAATATGCAGGGCCGGCTTTCATCAAAGGTTTGGTGCAATCTGCGGTTCAACAATGGCCGGATATTCCAATTGTTCTGCATCAGGATCATGGTGCATCACCGGCAGTTTGCCAACAATCGCTGTATTTGGGCTTTACATCGGTGATGATGGATGGTTCTTTGAAAGAAGATATGAAAACACCTTCTGATTATGAATACAATGTTGAAGTGACGCGTAAAGTTGTTGATATGGCTCACGCTTGCGGAGCCTCTGTCGAAGGCGAATTAGGTGTTTTGGGTTCTTTAGAAACCGGCATGGCGGCTGAGGAAGATGGTTCGGGAGCGGAAGGAAAGCTATCAATGGAGCAGTTGTTAACCGATCCGAATGAAGCGAAAGATTTCGTTGAAAAAACAAATGTGGACGCTCTGGCAATTGCTTGTGGAACTTCTCATGGAGCTTATAAATTCTCCAAGCCACCGACCGGCGATATTTTATCGATACAAAGAATTAAAGAAATTCATCAAGCGATTCCAAACACGCATTTGGTGATGCATGGCTCTTCCGCTGTTCCTCAGGAATGGTTGAAAGTTATTAATGAATTTGGTGGCGAAATCCCTGAAACCTACGGTGTTCCGGTTGAAGAAGTTCAGGAAGGCATTAAACATGGTGTGAGAAAAGTCAATATTGATACCGATTTGCGTTTGGCATCAACCGGTGCAATTCGTAAGTTTTTATATGAAAATCCATCAAACTTTGATCCTCGTAAATTCTTTAGAAAAGCAACAGATGCGATGCGTGATGTGTGTATCAATCGTTTTGAGGCTTTTGGTTCTGCCGGAAATGCCTCCAAAATCAAACCGATTTCCATGGATGATATGGCTGAAAGGTATAAAGGTTAGTTGTGTTGGGTAGTTGGCTTTAGCCAACCTTTAGAAATAATAAATGATTTCATTGGTGGGCTTAAGCCCACTACCCGGAGACTTTATTATGAAACTCAAATGCATAATTTTTGATGTGGACGGAACGATGGCTGATACCGAACGTAATGGTCATCGGGTTGCCTTTAATCTGGCATTTGAGGAAAAAGGATTGAATTGGAACTGGGATGAGGAGTTATATGGAAGACTTCTTAAAATTACAGGTGGCAAAGAACGCATCAACTATTACCAAACTGATTTTCTTAAAAAGCAGGTTTTATCAGATGAACAAATCAAGAATTTGCATGCTTGTAAAACCAAACATTATGTTGAACTGCTTCAGTACGGGAAAATTCCTTTACGAAGTGGAGTGAAAGAGTTGATTGAACAAGCTCTGCAAAACAATATCAAAGTGGCAATTTCAACCACCACCACACCGGTTAATGTCACTACTTTGTTGCATGCAACTTTAGGTAAAGACTCAAAAAAAATGTTTTCAGAAATAGCAGCCGGAGACATTGTTCCGAATAAGAAACCGGCTCCGGATATTTATTTGCATGCTTTGAATAATCTCAATTTAAGAGCGGACGATTGTATTGCCATTGAAGATTCAGAAGCGGGACTTGAATCGGCGGTGAATGCCGGAATCAAAACAATCATCACCACAAATTTATACACACAAAATCAGGATTTCTCCAAAGCTGAACTTGTCACAAACAGTCTCGCTGAAGTGAATCTCAATCAATTAATAAATATTTTAGGAGAGAATCATGTCTAAAAAACATCCGATTATCGCTGTTACCGGTTCTTCAGGAGCAGGTACAACCACGGTTAAATCTGCATTTGAACATATTTTTCACAGACAGAATATCAATCCTGTTGTGGTTGAGGGTGATTCTTTTCATCGTTATGATCGTGTAACCATGAAGAAGAAAGTTCAGCAGGCTCAAAAGGAAAAGCGGAACTTTAGTCACTTTGGTTTTGAGGCAAATATTCTGAAAGATTTGGAAAATATGTTTAAGACCTACGGTGAAAATGGTGTGTGTAAACGACGTTTTTATTTGCACTCTGAACAGGAAGCTGCTCCCTATGGGCAAAATCCGGGTGAGTTCACGCCTTGGGAGGATGCCGGTGAGGGAAGCGATTTGATGCTTTATGAAGGACTCCACGGAGCGGTTGTGAATGATAAGCACGGAATTGATATTGCTAAATATGCAGATTTAAAAATCGGTGTTGTTCCCATTGTGAATTTGGAATGGATTCAAAAAATTCACCGTGATACAGCTCAAAGAGGTTATAAACCCGAAGAAGTAACGGATACCATTTTGAGAAGAATGAGGGACTATGTCAATGTCATCACTCCGCAGTTTTCACAAACTGATATTAATTTCCAGAGAATTCCATTAGTTGATACCTCAAATCCTTTTATATCTAGAGATATACCGACCAGTGATGAATCAAAAGTTGTAGTTCGTTTTAAAGATTCTGTAGCACTAAAAATAGATTTTCACTATTTACAATCCATGTTGAAAGATTCGTATATGTCAAGACGTAATACGATTGTCGTTCCCGGAGGAAAGATGCAGCTGGCTATGGAAGTGATTCTGCATTCAATTATTGAACGTATGTTGCAAAAGTCGAAAAAATTACGCAAATAGTATCAATTCAGAATGGTTGAAAGCAGTTTTGAAGTTTAAACAAAACTGCTTTTTGCCGGCAGGATTTTCATAACATCTGCAAAAATTCCTGCCGCTGTGACATTAGCACCGGCACCATATCCACGCAGAACCATCGGAATCGGCTGGTAATAATGGCTGTAGAATGAAATGGCATTCTCACCATCTTTTACCGCATAAAGAGCAGAATCAGCAGAGACTTTGACAATTTTTACCGAGCAATTTTCTCCATCTACAATACCAATATATCTTAGTACACAATTATCTTGTGCGGCTTCTTGGGTGAGTTGGTTGATAGATTCATCTAAAGACGGCAGCTTTTGCATAAACTCATCGGTGGTTTTGCAAGCATTGAGCTCATCGGTCAATAATGATTCCACATTAACATTTTCCAGTTCCAGATTGAGTCCGGCTTCTCTGGCAATAATCAGAACTTTACGGGCGATATCCATCCCGGATAAGTCATCTCTGGGATCAGGTTCGGTGAAGCCTTTTTCTTTTGCTTTGGTAACGGCCTCTGATAATGACATGCCTTCATCCAGTTTGCCGAAGATATAAGACATCGATCCGGATAAAATTCCTTCAAACTTAATCAACTTATCACCGGCACGAAGCAAATTTCTGAACGTATCAATAACCGGCAACCCAGCACCGACATTGGTTTCGTAATTAAACTGACGATTCGTTTTAAGAGCTGTATTTTTGAGTTTTATGTAATAAGAGTAGTCTAAAGTGTTCGCTTTTTTATTGGCGGCTACGACATGATAACCGGCTTTAAAGAAGTCAAGGTAAGCAGAGGCAACGCTTTCAGATGATGTGCAGTCAACAATGATTGGATTAATCATGTTTGTTTGCTGTCTGAAAGTTTTCAGTTTCTCTCTGCTTATATCTTGCAAATCGGTTTTCATCAGCTCTCTGTAATTGGCAATGTCAATTCCTGTGCCATCGAGTAAAGCTCCTTTGGAATTGACAATTCCGCAGACTTTGATATTAATGTTTTGTTTTTGCAGATACTCATGTTGCTTCTCAATTTGTTTCAGGAACGCTTCGCCAACTAATCCGCAACCGACGAGAATGATTTCGACTTGTTGAACCGAATTAAAAAATAATTGGTGACAGCTATTTAAAGCTCGTTGGGTGCGATTTTCTTCAATCACTGCGGAAATCGAGCGTTCATTGGAGCCTTGCGCAATGGCTACAATGTTGACGTTGGCAACGGCGAGAGACTGAAAAAATTGAGCGGCTGTGCCACGGCGTTTTTTCATGTTGTCGGAAATCAAGGTTATTACCGAAAGGTTGTCTCTGAAATTGATTGGCTCCAGCATGTTGTTTTTGATTTCAAGTTCAAAAGCCTTTTGCAGACATGACTGGGCTTTGTCTTTGGATTGAGTATCAATACAAAAACTGATTGAATATTCTGAGGAAGACTGGGTAATCAAGACAATACTGATATTTTGTTCGGACATCGCATCAAAAACTCGTGCTGCCATGCCGACCATGCCTTTCATTCCCGGACCACTCACAGTCACCATAGTGATGTTATGTAAACTTGAAATAGCAGTCGCAAAATTTTGTGTTTGGTGTGATTGGTGGCTAATGAGTGTTCCTTGACAATCTACATTAAAAGTGTTGCGAATAGTGCAGGGAATATTCGCTTGCATCAATGGCGTGATGGTTTTCGGATGCAATACGCTGGCTCCGAAATAGGAAAGCTCCATGGCTTCGTGATAACTGAGTTGCGGTATCAGGTATGCAGATTCAATCTCGTTGGGATTGGCATTGAAAACACCGTCAACATCGGTCCATATCTGGCAATTTTCGGCATTTAACGCAATTGCAAGAAGTGCTGATGAATAGTCCGAGCCATTCCTGCCAAGAGTGGTCGGCTGTCCGTATTGATCCGATGCAGTGAATCCAGGCATCAATAATACGTCTGCTTGAGTGTCTTTGCGTTTTGACAAATTGACTTTTGTTTTTTCAATATCAACATCGCCTTTAAAAATATCATTACCAGTTTTTATGCATTCTCTGGCATCTATGATTTCAACTTTTAATCCTTGTGAAAACAGCAATGAATACATAATCGCAATTGACAATTGCTCACCTAGCGTGACTAGCCAAGCGTAAATATTGTCGGGACATTGCTGAAGCAGCTCAATTCCTTGTAACTTGGCTTCGGCTTCTCTAAACAGATAATTGATGCTAGTTAGTTGTCTTTGGGCTTCCAATGCACAGGCACAATTGAGTTGAACGAGTGTTTGTTGGTGATTGTTTTCTAATATCTGCAAATGATGCTTCCAGTCATCACCACACTTAGCCATTTCGATAATTGAAATTAACTCGTCAGTTGTTTTACCCATTGCGGAGAGTACAACAGCTGTTTTGCTGTTTTTTGATGATTCTAAAATGATGTTTGCAACAGTTTGCAGTCTCTCGGAATTGGCTAACGATGTGCCTCCAAATTTATGAATTAGCATCTTCTAATATACTTTTGGTTAAAAATCGAACTATAGCAAATGCAGCAAGCAATCACTATGGGAAAATTGAAAATGTTATAAATTGTGCTGGAATTTGATGTACTGCACGTTTCCTGTCATGCTTTCGAATGACGAGGAATTGTTGCTTGATGAATCTTTATTAAATCTTTTTTTAGACCCGAGAGAGATTGTGGTTTCATCGGAAAAGTGCCAGTCGAGTTCAAAACCTAATCTTGAGTTTTCCATAAAGTTTTCAGTATCATCTTCAACAAAAAAATCGGTATTGACTGATGCTCCAAATTTATTGTTTCTGATACCGAAACCGAATGATGTGGTTGTGACTTCTTCGTTATTGAAGCCAATGGAATCAGCACCATCTATTTGTCCGTAATCAAAGTTCAGGTTTAATTTATACTCGTCACCTAATCCCAGTTCAGATGAAATACCCAGTTTGTAGCCTGAAAAATTCCGGTTAAGATCTGAGGAAAGATTTAAACCATTTTGGCTAATATTCAAGGATTTATTCAAACCTGGAAAGTAAAGAGATTTAGAGTTGACAGGATTGAAGGAATCAGAACCACGACCAGGCTCATTTGATACCAGATAATTATCAAACACATTCAGGCTTAAACTGACTTTATCTCTAAAATTCCATGCGAATGATATTTCATTATTCAATAAAACATCTTCATTGTTTAAAACTTGAAAACTCTTGTCGGCCTGAGTGACTTTGGTTTTAATCCAATCTGAAGTGTTGTCTTTTCTCGTGAAAGAACCTATAGGGTTATATTGTACTTGTTTTTCAAGAGAGGATTCTGTTGTGTCATTAACTAATATTATTGAGCTATTTTCAGCATAAGCAGCACCATTGCCCAGCAATGCAAGAGCAGATAGAGTGCATATTTTGAAAAAGGTTCTGTTCATATCTAAATGTTAATAATTACAACAAGTTACAATAAGTATTTAATCTTTAACTATATGTTTCTTTGCGATACTACCAATTATACACATAAAAATCAACTAAAACGTGAATTGGTTCAAGTAATTTAACATTTGTTAAAAATCGTTATTTTTCATCACTTTGCTTCATAACTTTTCCTAAATCTAATATTTCTTGTTTTTGCTCTTTAGTGATTGGATAGATTTCATCAATGGTACATTTAAAATGCGGATTATTTGGTACAATGATGCTGTCAAATTTACTGTTGAGTTTTGTGCTGAAAGACTGATTCAAGGCAATGTTATGGGTAATGTCTAAATCATTACAGTAACTTGCCAGTGTCAATAAATAGGATTTTTTATGGTTGCTATCAATAATAAGATGTTTGTTATCTAATTCAGCCCAACCCATAAATTTAAAAGTGTTAATACTTTTAACCGATTGTAAATTATTATTGCTGATATATTCTGCATAAGGCATATAGCTTTTATTTCCTTTGTTTTGCGTATTTGCGCATGCAGAAATAAAAACTACTATAAAGCTTATCAATGAAATTGTTAGAATTTTCTGACTTGTTGTGTTCATCTTGATTCTCGCTATTTGATTTAAATTGATCTGTAATATGTTACTTTTTCATCGATGTTAGGGCGGGTTCGATCTTTAGGAATACACTCCGGAGTTCCAATGTGAAAGAATCCAGCTATGGATTCATGAGCTTTTAACCCTAACTGATTCTTTGCTTCCTTATCAAATGCGCACCAGTTGGTCACCCACTGACTACCAAATCCCAAGGCGGAGCTTGCAATGTTAATATGTTGACAAACCGCACCACATGATAAAAGTTGCTCAAAAACCGGAGTTCTGTGTTCGACCGGTGAAAATACCACCACAATCACCAATGGTGCATGTGAGTAACGCATTTTCTCAGCCTGAATTTGTTCTTCTGTTAAATCACATTGCTTTTGGCGGATAGCACAGAAGGTTTCTCCAAGTTTCTTGCGCTCTTCGTCTTTGACAATTATAAACCTCCAAGGTTCCAGTTTTCTGTGATCGGGGACGCGACAGGCAATTTCAAGAATGGTGTTTAATTGCTCATCAGATGGACCCGGTTTTGTAAGGTTTCTGGACAGAACTGAACGACGGTTCAACAACAGTTCTAATGCTGATATGTTTTGGTTGGTAGATGTATTCATAAGTAATCGCTAATATAATCGAATAAGGGTTTGCATCATTGGCTAAATACTAGCATAATAATGTGTGATTAAAACAAGAAAGGGTAGTTTATGTCAATAACTGTTGGATTTGTTAGTGAGGTGACAGAACTGGAGCGAAGAGTTGCGCTGGTGCCGGAAACCGCTAAAAAAATAATAAAAGCAGGATGGAAAGTTCTCATGCAATCAGGGGCCGGAAATGCTGCCGGATTCTTGGATGCAGATTATGACGGATGTGAAATTGTAAAAGATGCAAACGCTGTCTTATCTAAAGCAGATGTGATTGTATGTATCTCAGCACCATCCAATGAAACAATCACAAATATGAAGAATGACTCAGTCCTGTTAGGAATGATTGCTCCATTTGCTGATAAAGACCGTTACGAAACGGCAAATAAGAAAAATATCACCATTTTTTCAATGGAGTTAGTTCCAAGAACTTCAAGAGCTCAGTCAATGGATGCGTTATCTTCGCAAGCCTCAGCAGCCGGTTACAAAGCGGTTTTGATGGCAGCTGTTGAAGCTCCCAAATTTTTGCCAATGCTGACAACGGCAGCCGGTACAATCAGACCTTCTCAGGTATTGGTTATTGGAGCAGGTGTTGCGGGACTTCAAGCCATTGCAACTGCAAAAAGACTGGGTGCAATGGTTATGGGCTATGATGTTCGCCCGGAAACCGTTGAGCAGGTTAAATCTTTAGGTGCGAAATTCCTCGATTTAGGCGTTGAGGCCGTTGGTGAAGGTGGCTATGCTCGCGATTTAACCGATGAAGAGAAACAGCAACAACAAAACGCTTTAAGCGATTACTTGAAAAAGGTTGATATTTTGATTACAACGGCGGCGGTTCCCGGCCGTCCGGCTCCTCGTTTGATTACTGAGGAAATGACAAAAAATCTGAGACCGGGTACAGTTGTTGTGGATTTAGGAGCAGAGGGTGGCGGAAATGTCGCATTAACCGAAAAAGGCAAAACCGTCGTGAAAAACGGTGTGACTTATGTTGGTCCGGTTAATTTGGCTGGGACATTAAGCATTCATGCGAGTGAAATGTATTCACGAAATGTGTGGAATTTACTGTCTTTGATGAACAAAGATGGTGGATTTGAAATCAATTGGGAAGATGATATTTTGGCAGGAAGTAACGTAACAAAAGATGGGCAGACCGTTCATCCAATGGTAGTGGGGAAATAATATGATTGACGGATTTGTAGCACTTTATGTTTTTATGTTAGCGGCATTTGTCGGGAATGAAATTATTTCCAAAGTGCCGGTTGTATTGCATACGCCTTTGATGTCCGGCTCGAATTTTATTCACGGTATTGTGCTGGTTGGAGCTATGGTGGCATTGGGACATGCAGATACACAGCTTGAAAAGGTATTTGGTTTTATTGCTGTGTTTTTAGGAGCCGGTAATGCTGCCGGAGGTTACGTTGTGACGGAACGAATGCTGGAAATGTTCAAGAGTAAGAAAAAAGATAAAAAAGCAGAGGGAGAGAAATAATGGGTGGTTTTTTCAGTATGTCTCTGTTGATTAAAGTCAGTTACTTTGTCGCAGCGGTGTTATTCATTGTTGGTTTAAGACGTATGAGTGCTCCGGCGACCGCTCGTGGTGGTATTGTTTGGGCCGGTGTGGGAATGGTAATTGCCACATTGGCTACGTTCTTTACTGATGGAATGCATAATCAGGTTTTAATTATTTCAGCTCTAGCCAGTGCCACAGTTCTTGCGTGGATTAGCGGTAAAAAAGTAGCAATGACCGATATGCCACAAATGGTGGCTCTATATAACGGTATGGGCGGTGGTTCAGCTGCATTTATTGGCGCAATGGAATTATTCAAAGCAGCGAATACGGCACACTCCATGTCTCCGGTTGCGACAACTCTGGCATTGGTTGGTGTGTTTATTGGTGGGATTTCATTGAGTGGTTCTTTGATTGCATTTGGAAAACTACAAGGTCTCATTGATAAGCGTTATACATTTCCGGGACAAAATATTTTCAACGCGTTATTCGCAATTGCTGTAATAGCAGCCGGTGTTTATACCTACATGCACATGGAAACCATGAATATCTGGATATTTTTCGGTGGCGCTTTGGTTCTAGGCATTTTAATGACCATGCCGATTGGCGGTGCAGATATGCCGGTTGTGATTTCGCTTTATAACGCATTCACCGGACTGGCTGTGTCTTTCGAAGGTTATGTGCTACAGAATGAAGCCATGATAATTGCCGGTATGCTAGTTGGTGCTGCGGGTACTTTATTGACCCAACTCATGGCGAAAGCTATGAACCGCTCTTTGGGCAATGTACTGTTTGGTTCAATGGGTGGCGGAGAGTCTGCCTCCGGCGGTGAACAAGGCGAAATGAAAGAAGTTGAAGGAACTGATGCTGCAATTATGATGGCATACTCAGAGCGCGTTATTATCGTTCCCGGCTATGGTTTGGCTGTTGCTCAGGCTCAACATAAATTATGGGAACTAACACAAATGCTGACAAATAACGGTGTAGATGTTAAATTTGCTATTCATCCGGTTGCAGGTCGTATGCCGGGACACATGAATGTGTTACTGGCTGAAGCCGGTGTTCCTTACGATATGATTGAAGATATGGAAGATATCAATCCTCAATTCAATCAGGCTGATGTTGCCTTGGTTATCGGGGCAAATGACGTTGTTAACCCGGCAGCGCGTGATGATCCCGGCTCAACTATTTACGGAATGCCAATTCTGGAAGTGGATAACTCAAAAAATGTGATTGTTATCAAACGTGGTCGCGGAACTGGTTTTGCCGGGATTCAAAATGGCTTGTTCTTCAAGGATAATACCAAGATGCTATTTGGCGATGCACAAGATGCTGTCAGTGAGCTCATTCAAGGAATGAAAGAGCTTTGATTGAGTAGGTGTCATGAATCAAAAAAGGGCAGGCAATTCTGCCCTTTTTTATATGCAATACTCAATTTTCTTATCCAATTTCCACTAATATAAATTGACACCTATCAAGTAAATTCTAAATTCCAACTGCAACCCGTTCAATTGTTGATGATCCTGTATTTGTGAATCCAGGTAATAGGGATTTTCATATTGACTCGGCTCTTTCACCGGCTGTTGACTATTGTGATAATTCAAAAGCAGGGACTTTGCAACAAGATATAGACTATGAAATTCGAGGTTGGGATGATCCCAATGTACCGGGGAATGTTTTTGGAGCTTTTGATGTTGGTGCCGATGAAACTTATGAGAATGATGTGATTTTCAGAAACGGATTCGAACCATAACAAGATTTGTTAAAAAATAACCTTAAACTTACTTTACAAAGATATAATAGAAATCTCAAGATAAGGTCAGAGGAGTGCTTTGGATAAAAAACAAGTGAAAGGCAGTTGTTTATGTGGTGAGGTTAGTTATCAATATTCAGGTGATGCAATGGTTTTTCAATACTGCCACTGCTCCAGATGTCGGAAATTTACAGGTTCGGCTCATGCTTCAAATATTATTATAAGAGACCTTTGCTTGATTCATAAAAATTTCTGATTTTTTCGATTTTCGATAAAAAACCACTATTTGTTCCGATTTTCTTAATCCCGACTAGCTTTTTGAGGGCTAATCGGGGTGTTTTGCCATATTTCAGGCACAACTATTTTGTATTTTTACCGCTCTTTTAAGGTTATATGCCATGGCAGCAAAGCCTATTGATGTATGTAATTGCATTAATCCTCCATGTCTGCTTTGGCAATGCCATAATGTAGCTTCAGAATGCCGAACACACTTTAACACGGTTCCTAACTTGAGACCTCCAAGTATTTGCCAGCCTTTGTTTCTCCAGTCAGAGGCTTGTTGCGGTGGGCTCGCTCGTGTATTTCATTTTTTATTTTGTTCCTTTGAAGATACTCATCATGTTCCTTGCTTTTATAGGCACTATCAGCATAAGCTTGAGATTCCTCTCCTGTAGTGTTCTTAAATTGTTTAGAATCAATGCTCATTGGCAGGCAGTACAGGTGTATTTTGTAAAAAAGGCATCTTCATCACTGTTACCATGAAGTTTAAAACCATAAGTGGTTTTGAGCTTCTCATCTGAACCTTTTTACTGGTATAAGCAGCATCTTTATCCTGTGTATTCTCACCGCTTTTTCCATTTTTAGGACGAGAGTTTTTTTGGCTTCGATTATTGTGGCGTCAATAATACTGACTCCTCCGGCTCCTAATCATAATGTTTTGTTCCAAAGTTGTTGGTTGATTTCTTCAAATAAAACTTCTGCCAGTTTTAATTTTCCAATCAGTTTATGGAAACGCCAGATAACAGTATGATCCGGTGTTCCATCACTTAAACCAAGTCCGGTAAAACGACGAAATAATAAATCTCGTGCCAATTGTTTTTCCATGCCTTCATCACTCAGTCTATACCATTGTTGCAGTAACATGATTTTAAACATTAATAGCGGAGGCCATGCCGGCTCTCCTCGTTTGGATGAAAACATATCTCTCAGATGAGCTTCAATTCGACTCCAGTCCAGTAATTCATGAATATCATCGAGTTCTTCAAGGGATTTATGGTGACTAGCTAATGAGTCGGCTAAGCTTGATTGGCTAAGTTGTTTCCAAGACATGATTTTAATAAATTTTGTGAACTATGGTAGTTTAACATTTTTTCAAATTTCTTGTGTTTCGAGCAAAGGTCTCTATAAGTCCGGAACAGTTATCAGTGGATAACCGGTGAGGAAATGGTCGGAAGGTATGAACTCCCTGAAACGAAACATTTTGCCACATCTTTTTGTAAGAAATGTGGTTCTTCATTACCATGGAATACTCAGAGTGGAAAGGCGGTTGTTGTTCCGGCAGGCACATTGGATGATGATCCTGATATAAAACCAAGGCACAATATCTTTTATGCAAACAAAGCACCGTGGTACGAAGAGGTCGGTTGCCTGAATAAATTCGATGCTTCTCCAGTAAAAGATTAATTAACTTTGTAACTGCTTTAAATTTCGATACTGTTCCAATGCTTCCGGATTTGCGAGTGCGTCGGTGTTGTTTACAGGGCGATTGTGGATAACATTACGAACTGCTATTTCAACAATTTTGCCGCTCAAGGTTTTTGGAATCGCTGTCACCTGAATCACTTTCGCTGGGACATGGCGTGGAGTGGTGTTACTGCGAATTGTGGTTTTAATTTTATTTGTTAATTCTTCATTGAGTTGCATCTTATTTTGAAGAACAACAAATAATATCACGCGAACATCTCCATCCCAGTCTTGGCCAACAGCGATAGATTCTATCACTTCCGGTAATTTTTCCACTTGGCGATAAATTTCGGCAGTACCGATTCGTACTCCACCTGGGTTGAGGGTGGCATCAGACCGACCATAAATTGTTAATCCGTGGTTTTCAGTAATTTTGGCTAAATCGCCGTGACACCAGATATTGTCAAATTTGTCGAAATAGGCACTTTTGTATTTTTCATCATTGCTATCGTTCCAGAATTTCACCGGCATCGCAGGAAAAGCATTCATACAGGATAGTTCTCCGGCTTCATTAAATACTCTTTCTCCGTCATCGCTGAGAATAGCGACGTCCAAACCCAGCCCTAAACATTGGAGTTCACCTTTGTAAACCGGAAGTGCGGGATTTCCAAGAGCAAAGCAAGAACAAATATCTGTCCCACCGGAAATTGAAGACAAACAAACATCCGATTTCCAGTTGTTATAGACGAAATCGTAGTTTTCCGGCATCAAAGGTGAGCCTGTGGAAAAGATAGTTGTTAGATTTTCAAACTGACGGTTATGATTCGGAATCACTCCTGCTTTCTCAATCGCAGAAATCCACTTGGCACTGGTTCCAAAATGTGTAATTTTGTATTTTTCAACCATATCCAGCAAGCGATTGCCATCGGGATAGAATGGAGAACCGTCATAAATAAACAAACCCGCACCTGTTGTCAGTGTCGAAACCATCCAGTTCCACATCATCCAGCCGCAAGTGGTGAAATAAAACAGTTTGCTTTCCTCTGTCACATTACTGTGCAGAACCAGTTCTTTCTTGTGTTGCAGTAGAATTCCACCATGTCCATGAACAATACACTTTGGCTTACCGGTTGTTCCGGAAGAATAAAGAATATATAAAGGATGTTTAAACTCGACCGGCTCGAAATAAACCTCTTGATTGTTGTTATTTAGAGCGTTACTCCAGACAGTTACATCGCTATTTTCGGTTTTGGGGTTCACAAATGGAATTAAAATAACATCTTCAATCGACGGGATTTTCTCTCTGATAATTTTAACTTTTTCGAGGCAATCATGAGCTTTGCCATTGTAATAATAGGCGTCAGTAGTGAATAAAATTTTTGCTTCCACTTGTCCAAAACGATCCACTACACCTTCAAAACCGAAATCCGGTGAGGTCGAAGTCCAAATGGCTCCGAGCGAAGTTGTTGCCAGCATGGCAATGATTGTTTGTGGAATGTTCGGTAAAAAACCGGCAACCACATCGTCTTTTTTGATACCTTTTTGTTTCAGAAAAAACTGTAATCGCGCAACTTGAGAATAAATATCCTGATATGAATATTGGCAATATTCTCTTTTTTCATTTTCAAACTCAATAGCGATTTTGTCGCTACGGTTTTTTAGAATGTTCTGAGCATAATTTAATGTTCCACCAACAAACCACTCGCTATCGATTTTGTGACTCCCTTCGACAAAAACAGTATCAGATTGCCTGATAAAATCAATTTCACAAAACTCAACAACAGCCTGCCAGAAATGACTGGCTTCATTGATTGAAAATTGATGCAACTGCTGATAATTGTTGATGTTCAATTCATATTTGCTATTTACAAACTCTATAAATTTGGTGATTTGTAAGTTACTGATAGATTCTGAATTGGGTTTCCAAATAGCTATTTGTGACATGAGTTGTATGCTGAATATCTGATTTTCGCTATTTTATCAGAGCTGGTATTGTGTGTCATTATTCATAAATTATGAAACTTAATCTTTAAGATTTAAAGAAAGCTTGATTAAGGATTAAGTTTATATCAAATATTATTTTTCTAAATGGAATAAATAATCCTTGGGTGATATAATTTTTCCTTTTGGGAGGAATGTAATGAGGATTATCAACACATTATTTTTATTGATGTTAGTCATTTTAGTGTCTGCGATTAAAGCAGAAGTAGTAGATGTTGAAGAGGACTTTCTAAAGCAAAATTATAAGCCGGCTCCAAACCCGCAGGGCCGTGTTTATACTTCGATTGAAACTGCAGATGAGGAGCAAAGAAAAGAAGCCGCTTATGATATTAGAGCAGTATTTATGAAGTTAAACCATTTGTAGAAAAGCCTCAAATGACCGCCTGATTCTGGGATAGGAACTGCTCAATTAGCGGCGAAGCTCTTTATTCTGAGAGTTTAGAAAATACTTTAGGTGTAGGTCCAACAGCTCCGACCCCATATTTGGATACAACCAGCTATCCATGGAATACCATCCTAAACTGGTGACGATGCGTTTTAATGTTGGCGGTACTGATTATTATTACAATTGTAGTGCTTGGTCAGCAGGTAACTTTCATCTTGTGACCTGGGGCATTGTATTTATAACTTTGATCCCAATGATGATGGTGATCGGATCAGAAATGGGCTGATGATGTTTGGGCAATTCCGGCACAAACGGATAAGGTTGCTCCTTTGATTGCGGAACGGGCTATTGTGGTGATTGGCCTTATGGGCATGCAAGGGCGACTCGCGAGATCTTATTCTGGTTGGACTGTCGATCATAATCATGATCATGATTGGGGTGTAATTATATGGATCGAGGAAATATGGGTCAAAGAACCGGTTGGATGGGCAGAGACAGCACTCCGGGTGCTTCTGTTAAATTTTAATTGGTTATCATTGAAACACCGTATGTCCCAGATGGCTACAGTTGTTCAATATAAAGGTTTTGATTCCAATAATGTAGTTAGTACTACCGATTTTCGTATTGAACTGAGTGCATTTATTTATGGAGGCCATAGTGGCGGACCATCGTGGAAATACGTTGATGGAAATAGATACGTTGTCGGTATTCATTCAACATCCAATCGTGTGGGATCGGCTCACGATACTCTGTTAACGACCGGGAAGAGAACTGATTTGGACAATTTTATGACAGCCGATGTAACAATACGTCCACCAACAAACATGGTTGATATTACGGAATATTTGTTTGATGGAGTTCCTCATAAAAGTATTAGTAAGACGCTAGTTGGAAAAGGGGAGCATTTGACAATGGACTATTCTGTTTTGAATGCAGGTTTTACCAATTTAACCAACGATATTCCTGTTTTTATTATGGCATCAACGAATGAGTTGATTTCGACAAGCGATACCTTGATTGGCTCAGATTTACACTCAGATGATATCTCAACTTATACTTTTCGTACATTTACAAGTGATGTAACTATTCCAAATAGTTTGGCAGCCGGTGATTATACTTTAGGTGTTTTGATGTCGGTGAATGGTGAGTATGGTAACGAATTGTTATGTAATGGAACAGCTTGTTCGAACAATATTGCGGTAGCTAATCAAGTTTTGACGGTAGAAGATTGTATTGTTGATGCTTATGAGGATGATGAAATTGCTCTGTTGGGTACAGTTTTGAATTCAGGGACACCTCAAGCACATAACATTTGTGCAACAGGTGATAAGGACTGGTATCGATTTACCATTCCAAGTGGTGATAATGCAGATGTTGTTCTTAGAACTTTTGGGACTTCTGGTGATACCGAAATGTTTTTATATAGATATAATCCTTTTCCAACTCTTGAGCTAATTGAATCAGATGATGACTCAGGCCCATCGTTATTTTCAACAATCGACAGAACTTGCGATACAGATCCTTTGTCACCGGGAACTTATTATGTGAAAGTTGAAGAGCATCTAAATAATTCCAGAATAGCAGAATACAATATGGTTGCTGATTATGTTCATTGTGGAGATTTAATATTCAAAGATGGCTTTGAATAATTTTTAACACAATAAAAGAAACATGATAAAGCCGGTTTGATATGAACCGGCTTTTTTTGTTGTTTAATTTTCTGTAAATTACAAACAATCCAGTTATAATGTGAAACTTGGTTTTTTGTTTGTGAGAAAAGGTAATGACACGAGAATCGATGGAGTTTGATGTTGTAATTGTTGGAGGTGGTCCATCAGGGCTTTCAGCAGCGATACGGTTGGCACAAATTTCACAGGAAAAAGGCAAAGATTGGCAGATTGCTTTGGTTGAGAAAGGCTCGGAGATTGGAGCTCATATCATTTCCGGAGCGGTTATTGAACCAACAGCTTTGAATGAATTGTTTCCCGATTGGAAAAACATGGGAGCACCACTGACAACCGAAGTGAGTGGTGACGAATTTTACTATTTGCGTTCTCAACAAAAATCCACAAAAGTTCCTAACTTTTTAATTCCAAAACCGATGAGAAATCACGGTAATTACATCATTTCTCTTGGCAATCTATGCCGTTGGTTGGGTGAACAGGCGGAGAACCTTGGTGTAAATATTTTTCCGGGCTTTCCCGCATCAGAAATCGTTTATGATGAAAACAACCAAGTTAAAGGGGTGATTACCGCCGATATGGGCATAGACTCAGAAGGGAATGAAAAAGCCGGATTTGAACCCGGATATGAGCTTTTAGCGAAGCATACTATTTTTTCTGAGGGTTGTCGTGGGCACTTAGGAAAACAACTCATTGAGAAATTTGAATTAGACAAAAACGCTGATCCGCAACATTATGGCATTGGCATCAAAGAAATCTGGCAAATTGATGAAGATAAGTCACACCCCGGAAAAGTTGTCCATACGTTGGGTTGGCCTTTAAATAATCACACTGAAGGCGGCGGATTTTTGTATCACTATGAAAAAGGCAAGGTGGCATTAGGCTTTATTGTTGCTTTAAATTATGATAATCCTTATCTCAGTCCGTTTGAGGAGTTTCAGCGCTGGAAACACAATCCGGTGATAAAAAATGTGATTGAAAACGGCAAAAGAGTTTCCTACGGTGCCAGAGCGCTGAATAAAGGCGGAATGCAATCTCTCCCGAAACTCGAAGTCCCGGGTGCTTGCTTGACCGGTTGTGATGCCGGCTTTTTGAATCCTGCGAAAATCAAGGGAACTCACACCGCTATGAAAACCGGAATGTTAGCAGCCGAAAGTATTGCGGAAAATTTATTGAGAGAAGATTCGCAAGATGTTTCCACAAATTATTCGGAATCCGTGCAGAATTCATGGGTTTATTCAGAGTTGAAAACATCGAGAAACTTTGAACCCTCCTTGAATAAGTTCGGAACATTTTTTGGCGCTGCTTTTACATTTATTGATCAAAATATTTTCAGAGGAAAACTGCCATTCACGCTGCATAATCGCAAACCTGATTACAGTTGTTTGAAATCGGCACAAGACTCTAAGAAAATTGAATATCCAAAACCGGACAATACAATCAGTTTCGATCGATTGTCATCGGTTTTCCTGTCGAGCACCAATCATGAAGAAAACCAACCGTGTCATTTGCAGCTAACTGACGAAACGATACCGGTTAATGTAAATTTGGCAAAGTGGGATGAGCCGGCACAAAGATATTGTCCTGCGGCTGTATATGAAATTGTTGAAGAAAATAATGTGACAAGTTTTAGAATAAACTCGCAAAATTGTGTACACTGCAAAACCTGTGATATCAAAGACCCAAGTCAGAATATTACTTGGGTGACTCCGGAAGGTGGCGGAGGTCCGAACTACTCAAATATGTAATGCTGATGATGAAACGAATTTGCTTTATTTTCTTCCTGATTTTTTCAGCATCACTATATGCTGAGAGGGATACTCGTTGGGTCGAAATTGGTGAAGGAACCTACGAACAAGGCTTTCTTTTTCCATACAAGATTAAGCTGTCAGTTCCATACGGAGTTAAAAATATTGACGAAATCAAACAAGGACTTTTTCCTGTAAAAATAGAATTAGACTGGTTATTGATTCAATATTCCAAAGAAGATGTCAGTAAACTGTTTTATCGTCAGTTCAAAGACAAGTTTAAAGACAGGGAAGAAAGTTTCAGGCTTTCACAACATATGATCAATATGTTTCTGAATAAACTTCCATCAGTACAAAAACATGATCATTGGACATTTATCTATTATCCTGATGAAGGAATGAGATTGTTCATTGATGATAAAAAAATATATCATTTGGTCGGAGCGGAATTAAACAGAGCTCTCCTTCAATCCTGGTTAAGTAATAACCCTGTATTAACCTCCAAACTTTTTAGTAGAATCCTTAAAATCAAATAAAATATGAAATCTAAATTTATCGCACTCACATTATTGCTTATCTGCTTTAATACTCTAGCAAAAACAATTCCTACTGATCGTATCAATGGTGTAAAAGATGAACGTAACACAATTTATGCCCTAACAAATGCTGAAATATATCTAGACTCAGAAACCCTTGTTTCTAATGCAACACTTCTTGTTAAAGATAATAAAATCATAAATATCAGTAATGGAATTAAGGTGCCGGAAAATGCTGTTGTTCATGACATGAATGGGGCTTATATTTATCCCGGTTTTATCTTGATGGATAGTGATTATGGATTGAAAGAAGCTCCGAAAACGGAACCATTTTCTTTTTTTGGAAAAGAAGTTTGGGACAATACTTTGCCAGGTGCGGTTAATACCAATGAAGCGATAAAGAGTTCCTTTAACGCGGTGAGTGAGTTTAATCACGACTCAAAAAAAGCAGAAGAATTAAGAAAATCCGGCTTTACAACAGCACTCATTTCAAAACACGATGGAATTATGCGTGGAACATCTGCTTTAGTGAGTTTGGACGATGATTCTGAGCAACAAAGTATTTTAAATTCTCAGCAATCATTTCACTTGTCATTCAATAAGGGTAGCTCGAAACAATTATTTCCAATTTCACTCATGGGAGCATCCTCACTTGTCAGACAAACATGGCTAGATGCTCAATGGTATGCACAGCAAAATGGAATGTATGTGGACTTGGACTTACAAGCATTGAACGAAGCTGAAAATTTGCCGACAATTTTTCATAC
Organism: Gammaproteobacteria bacterium; assembly: GCA_041395445.1. Taxonomy (NCBI): domain Bacteria; kingdom Pseudomonadati; phylum Pseudomonadota; class Gammaproteobacteria; species Gammaproteobacteria bacterium. The sequence goes on from JAWLAO010000007.1 coordinate 73,068, forward strand.
CTCAAATTGGCAACAAACAATGTTGGCAGATAAGTTGGCAAGAGAATTTGGTAAAAATATCATTATCAACTCTTCCGGTGATGATTACAAACATATTGATTCCATCAAGAAGCTGGGCAGAAGTTTAATTGTTCCAATCAACTACTCCAAAGCACCGGATGTAAGTAATGATCTTGACGCTTGGGATGCCTCATACGAAGAGATGAAGGAATGGGAATTATCACCGTATAATTTTTACTATTTGCATAAAAACGACATTGAATTTGCAATCACACCGGCAAGTGGAAACCTCAAAGACTTCATCAAAGACTTACGCAAAGCTGTTGAGAAAGGACTTCCAAAAAGTTCAGTCTTGGCTGCACTGACTCGTGTTCCTGCCAAAATATTGAATAATAAGAACTTGGGTCATTTGAATAAAGGAGCGTATGCTAACTTTGTGATTTCACAGGGTGATTTATTTTCAAAAGACGGTCAATTGGTCGAAAGCTGGATTAATGGACAGCGATACGTCCTTTCAGATTTTGTCAAACTTTCATCCGGAAAATACCAATTGGTGCAAGAAGATAATAAGATCGAATTGGAATTGACGATATCTGAAGGAAAGACCAATCTGAAATCAACCGATGAAGAAAATAAGGATAAGTTTTCTTTCAAAAGCGAAGGAGACTTCGTGACTCTGGAGATAAAATCAGAAGACAAAACCGAGAAGTTATTTGGGTTGATTGAGAATAATTTGGCAAAAAATATTCCCGGGCAACTTCCGGAATGGCAACTCCAAAGAATTGATGATGTCCAAGATGTCAAGAAAGAAGAAGTTGATAAACTCAATATTCCTCAGATTCCCAAGCCATTTTCAGCTTATGGAATGCATCAGATACAAGATTACGGCAGTGTTTTGCTAAAAAATGCAACTGTCTGGACTAATGAATCAGATGGAGTTCTGACAGAAGCCGATGTGTTTATCAAAAATGGCAAAATCAGTGATGTTGGGCAAAAACTCAAAGTAAAAGCAGATAAAGTGATTGATGCCAGCGGAAAACACATCACGGCCGGAATTATTGACGAGCATTCACACATCGCTCTATTGTCAGTCAATGACATTGCAGTCAATTCATCAATGGTTCGCATGGAAGACTCTTTAGACTCAGATAACATTAATATCTATCGGAATTTGGCTGGTGGTGTGACTGCCGCTCAATTATTACATGGTTCGGCGAATCCAATTGGCGGACAATCGGCTTTAATAAAAATGCGTTGGGGAGCTGTCGGTGAAGAGTTGTTGATTGAAGATGCTGATGAATATATTAAATTCGCGTTGGGTGAAAACGTCAAACGCTCACGTTCTGAAAACTCAAGCAGGTATCCGCTCACCCGTATGGGAGTTGAGCAAGTTTATCGAGATGCTTTTACAAATGCCAAAGCTTATGAGAAACAATGGCAGGATTACAATAAGCTGAGTAAAAAAGCGAAAGCAAAGACACCGCCACCTCGAAGAGATTTAATGCATGAATCCACTTTGGAGGTGGTTAACAGCGAAAGATTTATTTCTTGTCACTCTTATGTTCAGTCAGAAATCAATATGTTGATGGATGTGGCTGAAGATTTTGATTTCAAAGTGAATACATTTACACATATACTCGAAGGATATAAAGTTGCTGATAAGATGTTGGAACACGGTGTGGGGGCTTCGACTTTTTCCGATTGGTGGGCGTATAAATGGGAAGTGAATTATGCGATTCCCTACAACCCCACAATATTAACCAAGGTTGGGGTGACGACTGCGGTCAACTCCGATGATGCGGAAATGTCCAGAAGACTCAATCAGGAGGCAGCCAAGTCTATAAAATATGGCGGTCTATCTGAAGAAGAAGCATTGAAAATGGTAACTTTGAACCCGGCAAAACTACTTCATCTGGATGATAGAATGGGAAGTATCAAAGTTGGAAAAGATGCCGATATTGTGCTTTGGAATGATAACCCAACAAGCATTTACGCAATAGCAGAGAAAACCTTTGTTGATGGGCGTTTATTGTTTGACAGAGAGCAACAAACAGAAATTGAATCATCAATTGAGAAAGAAAGGCAACGTCTTATCAAAGCCATCAATGAATCATCAGAACCGAAGAAACCATCTGCAAAACCACCGGCTAAACAAATGCATTGTGACAGTATCACCGGCTATGAATATTTAACGGAGGAAGTGCTATGAAAAAACTCATATTTTTAATCGTATTTTCGGCAGCCGTTTCAGCTTTACCACCGGCTCCATCAGATCAACAGGAAAGTGTGGTTTATCACAATGCGAACATTCATGTGGGTAACGGACAATACCTTCCAAATGCAACCATTGCTTTCGAGAATGGTAAGATAACCCGAGTTGGATATTTCAAAATGGCATGGAAACCAACTGATATTGACTTAAAAGGCAAACACGTTTATCCGGGGTTTATTTTGCCTGTGACAAATTTAGGATTAACCGAAATCGGTGCCGTTAAGGCGACAAAAGATGATGCGGAAACCGGATTAATCAATCCGAATATTCGATCCATTTCAGCGTATAACACAGACTCGGAAATCACTCCGACTCTGAGATTTAACGGAATATTGCTGGCACAAGTCACACCACAAGGTGGTTTGGTCAGTGGCTTATCTTCAATCGTTCAACTGGATGCCTGGAATTGGGAAGATGCTACTGTGGTTGCGGATGATGCATTGCATATTAATTGGCCGAATCATGTACAGAATAGGTTTGATTTCTCCACTTTTACAATGAAAAAAGAAGAGAATAAAGAATTTCAAACTCAGGTCAACTCAATTAAATCATTGTTTATAGATGCTAAAAATACAGCTAACTCAAAATCTCAAAGTGATAATTTGAAACTGAAAGCAGTAGAGCCTGTTTTTACATCAAGCAGAAAGGTTTATGTTCATACTGATAACCCTGTAGCAATCATAGAATCAATTACTTTCCTGCAAGAAGCCGGAGTGAAAAATATTGTTTTAGTGGCAGGGCAGGGAGTTGAGCCGGTGATTGATTTTCTTAAAAAGTCCGATGTTTCAGTTATCGTCAACGGAGTACACAAACTGCCGGATCGTTCGGATCATTCTGTTGACAATGGTTACATCACAGCAATTAAGCTGCAAAAAGCAGGCGTTCCAACAGCTCTTGGTTATCCATCAGTAATGAGTGGCAGAAATCTGGCTTTCACTGCCGGAACCTTGGTTGGATATGGCATGGAGAAAGAGCAGGCACTACAAATGATAACATCAGCAACAGCAAAAATTCTGGGAATTGATAAGTCTTACGGGACATTGGAAACAGGTAAAAGTGCTACACTGATAATCACTGAAGGAGATGCTTTGGATATGAAAGGCAATATTCTTACCGATGCCTATATTGATGGTAGAAAAATTAATCTCGAGGGAAGACAACAGGAACTGAACAAGAGATATATGGAAAAATATAATTTATGAGAATAATGTTCTTATCAAGAGGGAAACTTATGCAAAGAAAGATAACTTTTTTGTGTTTATTGCTTTGTATAAGTATTTCATTAGCTTTTGCAAATTCAATTGATGCAACCCGGACATTTATTTTATCAGAGGATACTAATCTCGATGATCCGATAAAACTTCGTCAGGCTTTTGCCCAGATTTTGGCAATGAACACGGGTGAGAATATTTTTGATATTTTGCAAAATCCGCTTTTTCTTGAAACCAATCCAAAACCGGCAGTCAAACGAGCTTATTTTGAAAAAATCGAACGTAAATATTTATCAAGCGATGTGAGCAAATACTGGTTTCATGTCGTTATGGATGAAGATTTTATATTGCAAATGGTACAAAAAGCCGGGTTTTCACTGCTTCCTCATGAAAGACAAGAAATTATGTTGTGGGCAGTAAAAGAAGAATGGATTGAACATGATGAAGAATTTAGTCTGTCTCGTGAAAAAGGACTGGACTATGCATACAATGATGAAAAGTTCACTTATTGGTTTAACAAGTGGAGTCAATCATTAGGTTTGATTTTCACAAATCCTGTACTTGATGAAAGTGATATGCTTGAAGTTTCACAAGAGTCGGTTAAAACTTTAACTTATGATGCCAGCCAACAATCGCTTGAGAGATATCATACCGAACAAAGCTCACTGATCTATTTTGAAAGAGATGAAGGTATTGTCAAAGTGCGTTCCGGTTATTTTGATAAAAACGGCAATATGACTTTAAAGCACTTCCAGGAAACCTCAGAAAACGAAGACATTGTTTGGTTTTCGGTAATGGCTGATATTTTTGATAAGTATGCATCCTTGCGCCGAATTAACAGCTCAAGTTTGCAAAATCACTCTGTTCAAATCGAAGTTCATTCGATTCAAGGTTATGATCAGGTCAGAGAAGTTGAAAAATACTTACAGAAGTTATCGGTTGTCAGGCAACTGGATATCATCGCCGCTTCAAAGGGAAGTTTGATTCTAAAAGTTGATTTAATCGTATCAAGTGATACATTTTTAGAAATACTTGAAAATGATAACTTCCTTGAACGCAATCAAAATAACCCCATAAACAGACTTATATTTGATGTAATTAATCAGGAATTATGACTTGGCTAAGCTATTTACCGAACGCTATTACAATTGGAAGAATTTTGGCAATGATTCCGTTGGTTTGGTTTATGTTGGAAAAACAATATGAATATGCTTTGTATGTTGCATTAGCGGCCGGTTTTTCAGATGTACTGGATGGATTCCTTGCTCGTAAATTCGGCTGGGAAAATTGGCTCGGTGGTGTGCTTGATCCGTTAGCTGATAAGTTTATGATGCTTTGTTGTTTTCTTGTTTTTGCAGTTCAAGGTATTGTTCCGCATTGGCTTTTGATTCTGATTCTGGCAAGAGACGTCGTTATCATAACCGGAGCGACTTTTTATCACTTTACAATAGTAAAAGTTGACAAGGCCAAACCCAGTATTGTCAGTAAATTAAATACGGCTTTCCAAATTTTATTGATATTAGTTTTATTAGCTCATCTATCAGTTTATCAGGTTGAGTCATTTATAATCAAAGCATTTATTTATCTTGTTACATTTTTAACCATTGCCAGTGGCTTTCACTATATTTATTTTTGGGGAAAGAAAGCTATTGTTGAACATGAAAAACAAATGCAAAATAAAGGGGAATAAAGATCATGTTTTCTAGCTCGAACCGTTGGTATTTTATGGCAGTTTTTCTGCTATTGGGATTCTTTATTTATCTACTTTCTCCAATACTGACTCCATTTGCAGTGAGTGCTTTGATTGCTTATTTGTTTGACCCTCTGGCTGATAAACTCGAAAGTTGGAAATTAAGCCGAACCCTTTCAGTTGTTATTGTGTTTTTTATGATGACATTGATTGTATTTATTATTCTGTTATTTTTAATTCCAACTCTTGAACATCAAATCAGCAAACTGATTACCAATTTACCACAGTATTTTGTCTGGATGAGTGAGCATATATCTCCCTGGTTGAAAGAAAAATTTGGTATTCAGACCGATATTTTTAATATGTCTGAGGTAACTGATTTATTGAAAGGTCATTGGAATGAAGCGGGTGGTATTGCTAAAAATTTATTAGCATCACTCTCAAAGAGCAGCTTAGTTGTAGTTAATTGGTTGATGAATTTGTTGCTGATTCCTGTTGTAACTTTTTATTTGTTGAGAGATTGGGATATCTTAACAGCAAGAGTCGGAGAGCTGATTCCTCGTCCGGTTTATCCGACAATTAATAAATTGGTGACAGAATCGAACTCTGTTCTGAGTGCTTTTTTGCGTGGTCAGTTCTCAGTGATGCTGGCATTGGGAATTATTTACACTATTGGTCTATGGATAATAGGACTTGATTTTTCATTGCTGATTGGAATGGGAGCCGGTTTGGTTTCGTTTATTCCTTATCTTGGAGCCATTACCGGGATGGTTGTAGGAGTGATTATTGCTTTCATTCAATTTGGTGATGTCACTTATGTGATTTATGTTTTATTGGTATTTGGTATTGGGCAATTACTTGAAGGCATGGTTTTGACTCCTTGGCTGGTTGGCGACCGAATCGGGCTTCATCCCGTTGCTGTCATATTTGCGGTGCTTGCGGGTGGTCAGCTTTTTGGTTTTGTTGGTATTTTGCTTGGTTTGCCTATTGCAGCTGTTGTGATGGTGTTGTTGAGATTTGCCCACCAAAACTATATCAACAGTAAAATGTATGGAGACGAACAAGAAATTAGACTATCCAGCAAGGAAGAACTCGATGAAAACAGCGAATCAGATGATGAGCAAAAATAATGCACAAATTCCTCTGAATTTTCCAAATCAGAATTATCAAACATTAGAAAACTTTGAAGTTGGTGAAAATGATTCGCTAGTTGAATCAATAAATAGTTTTTTAACAGCTGACTCTGAAAATTTATTTTATTTTTATGGCGCTGAAGGAAGCGGGAAATCCCATCTATTGACCGGATTGGTTGAAAAGCTGAAACGAGATGGTATCTCTGTGGTTATTCCAACAACTACAGATATCGCCAATCGCTCACATGTTTCTCTGATTCAAATGTTTGATGTTTTATGTCTTGATGGTATTGAAAAACTTGCCGGCGATAGTTTGCTTGAAGAATCACTGTTTTTCTGGATTAATGAGGTTCGGCAGTACAATAAAAAATTAATACTTTCATGTCAATTCTCCGCTAAAAACGAGCTGTGGAAGTTGCCCGATTTGCGATCTCGCTTATTATCAGGTCGAACACACCAAATAAAACCGTTAAACAGAAAACAAACATGGAGCATTTTTTTCAAAATGGCTGCACAAAAAGGAATTAACTTTGATGAAAAAGCAGAAAGTTACCTGCAAAAACAATTAAAGGTAAATATAAAGTTTCTAATGAATGTTCTGGATGCACTTGAAAGTGCCATTCATGCAGAGAAGAGAAAAGAAAAAATTTCAATTCACTTTATAAACAAAATATTACCAACAGTGCTTGAGTAATCTTGTTGTTTCATAGATAATACCAACCGACTTTCGCCGGTCACCCGGCAACGACTAACAGCGGACTTGGTCAGGCCCGGAAGGGAGCAGCCACAGTTGTGAATTCGTGTGCCGGGAGCGGCTGGCGGAAGTCACTATTCCTTTCTCTCTTCAATTCAAAGTAGATTTATTTTCTGGATGTAAAAGGCTTGGATGTTGTTATCCAATGTTTTATAGTTAGTGCTTTTTTTATTATTCGGCATATTTATGAACTTCAGAAGCGATAACGAAGCACCGGTCAATCCAATAATCATGCAGGCAATCATTGATGCCAATCAAGGTTATGATGAATCTTACGGCTATGATAAATACACCGAAAAATTAACCGAAGAATTTAAACAACTTTTTGGTTGCTGGTGTGAAGTGATTCCTCTTACAACAGGAACTGCTGCAAATTCGCTGGCAATTGCTTTGGCAGCACCACCCTATGGAAGTGCATTTTGTTTTCATCGTTCACACCTAAATGCGGATGAATGCGGAGCACCAGAATTCTTTTCCGATGGAGTCAAACTGATTGGAATCGAAGGAGAAAATGGAAAAATAGATTTAGATAAACTGGAAAATACATTGGCAAATAGTGGTGTTCACGGAGAACATGAGTGTTTACCATCAGTCATAAGTATCACGCAAAGTACAGAAGCAGGAACCATTTACTCTTCAGAAGAAATGGATCGGCTCTTAGAAATTAAAAACAAATACGGACTTTATCTGCATATTGATGGAGCAAGAATTGCAAATGCGGTAGTAGCACTCAATCAACCCATTGCCGAAATGACATGGAAAAAAGGAGTGGATCTATTATCTTTTGGGGCAACAAAAAACGGTGCGATGATGGCTGAAGCATTAGTCATTTTTAATCCGAAAATTATCGGAGATATTAAACGCCGAAGAAAAAGAGCCGGTCATTTAATTAGTAAAATGCGTTATGTGTCTGCTCAATTATTGGCTTACCTTAAAGATGACTTGTGGTTGAACCTTGCTAATCATGCTAATTCGCAAGCTCAATATTTTTATGAGTCTCTAAAAAACTCCCACAAATTTGTTTACCCGGTTCAAGCCAATGAAGCCTTTTTGCAACTTCCGGTATCTGTCATCTCAGAATTGCGAGCCAGAGGCTTTGAATTTCATATCTGGCCGGGAAGCAACGATATTATCCGCTTGGTATTTTCTCATTCGACAAAGAAAGAAGATGTTACCAATTTGATTAATACTATTGTGAACCTTTGCAAATGACACCTTGTATCAATTACCTAATCAAGGCGAAAGTCCCATATCAGATTCATGAGTACGAACATGATTCGGACTCTAAATCTTATGGATTGATGGCTGTTGAAAAGCTCGGACAACCTGACACAAAAATATTTAAAACTCTGGTTATTGATTGTGGAGCAAACGACCTTGCGGTTGCAGTCATTCCGGTTGCCAAAAGTTTAAATTTAAAAAGTTGTGCCAAATTCCTGAAAACCAAAAAATCCACAATGGCTGATGCAAAACTTGTGGAAAGAGTGACGGGTTACATTCTTGGTGGAGTGAGTCCGTTGGGTCAAAAGAAGAGACTTAAAACCATTGTTGATATTTCTGCAATGAATCAAGAAACAATTTTTATCAGTGCCGGTCGTCGAGGACTGGAAGTGGAAATCTCGCCTCACGACCTAACAAAATTAATTTCCGGTTCATTCTGTGATATTTCTCAATAGTTTTTCAAATAATTACAAGAAAATGTAAATAACACTTTACATTTTCAAGAATTACACTAGACTATATGTAAAGTTTAATTTACATTTAATTTGAGGTGAGTTCGTATGTCACATTGGAAACCAAAATATTTAAAACAATTTATTGCAGGAATTTTCGGATACTCGGTATTGATTCCATTTGTTATGATAGCAAAAAAACAGGAATACTTATCTTTAACAACAAAAATGTTAATCGTATTGATACCAATCATTCCGTTTATATTGGCAGTCAATGCCTTAGCAAAAAACTATCGAGAAATGGATGAGTTCTGGCAGAAAGTTATCGCTGAATCCTTTATCTGGACGCTCTCATTAACTGCAATAAGCAGTCTTGGTTTAGGGATGTTGCAATTGTTGGATTATGTACCGAGAGTTTCTTTAATATTTGTTTTTCCATATATGATTTCGATGCTGGGATTAAGTCTGTTTTTTGTTAAGAAAAAATACCTCTCATGAAAAACAGAATAAAGGAATTAAGACAGGAGAATGGTTGGTCACAACAAGATTTGGCAGAAAAACTTCAAGTCTCCAGGCAGTCAATTATCGCAATCGAGAAAGGCAGATTTGATCCCAGTCTACCTTTGGCTTTCAGAATATCAACTCTGTTCCAACTATCAATTGAAGAAATTTTCGAGAATTAAATTAATCAAAGATACACATATTTTTTTCAATCTAATTTAAATGAATCATGTTTATCTAAAATTGCATGTAAAGGCAAACAATTCAAAGTGAACTATAATCATTGCTAGGATATTGATTAATTAAATTTTTAAGAATAGAATATGCGTACAATAAAAATTGGGTGTTAATAATGAAAAATTTAATTATTTTGTTGGCTTTATCAATTCCTTTTGCTTTACAAGCTGAAGTCGATTGCGAAGCTTTATATAGAGATCAGTCTGCTCTAGCTGAGCCTCTGGAGTGTACTGGCTTTGTTCCTACAGTAAAAAAAATGAATGCACCAGGAGCAAAAGATGCAGTGACTGATGTTGCGAATTTCTTTGAGATGAGAAACAATGATTCCTTTGGAACACATCAGATGGGGGATTTATCAAATCAAACAGTTGGTAATCCTGCATTGGCTGAGACATATTATGCTATGGAGTATGAAGAAACAGGAACGACTTTATATGCAGTCGATTCTAGCACAGGTAATATGGTTACCTTGAATCCGGTTGATGGAACTGCGACTGTAATTGGACCTGTAAATGCTTTGGCGGGTCATACGGTTTCCGGAATCACATTTGATGGAAATGGAAACTGTTATGCAAGTTCTACAGATGCTGTTGAATCTGCTTTATATAGTTGTAATACTGCAACAGGTGCATTTACAGTTATTGGTACACAAACGACCACTCCACTGTTGATTGATATCTCTGCAAGTTGTGAAGGAACAGTGTATGGACATGATCTTTCATCTGACAGTTTTTATACTATAAATACAGCAGATGGGTCTGCGACTTTGTTGGGTTCTCATGGTTTAGCAGCTAACTTTGCTCAAGGTATGACTTATGACCGTGAGGCAGGAGAACTTTATGCTTATATTTACACCGGTGGTGGCACAAATACATATGCTAGAGTAAACCAAACTAATGGTTCTATCACTGCATTGAATGTGGATAATCCATTAGGTGAGTTTACAGGAGCATCACAAACATCATGTGGAGTTGTTGATTTGAGTTTAGTTAAGACAGTTTCTGCACCGAGTCCTTTGTATGTCGGTAGTCAGATTGTTTATACATTAACAGCTGAAAGTATCGGAGCTTTGCCAACTACAGGTGTTGTTGTTACTGATAATCTGCCTGCTGGATTAACATATGTGTCAAACACTTGTGGTGCTTCAGTTGCAGGCTCAGTTTTAACATGGAATATTGGCAATATGAGTGGAGGTCAAGTTTTATCTTGTGATGTAACAATGACTGTTGATGTAGAGGGTGATTTTACAAACTCAGCATCTATTTCATCAAATGAAACTGATACTATTCCATCTAATAACAGTAGCCAAGTGACTGTTACCGGACAAGTTCCTCCGGTTATTCCAACTCTGGGGTTTTATGGATTGTTAGTTTTGATATTAACACTGGGTATATTTGGTAAAAAATTCATCAAGAATTAATACTAAAAAAATATCATATCTTATAAAAAAGGAGGCTACGGTCTCCTTTTTTATATTTACGGGTTAACCAAAGCTTATTAAAGCGTTAATTTATTAATAATATACCATTCATTCACAAACTAATTGAACAGTGGTTTTATATGAAAATCGAAAATATTCATAATCGATAATTTCAAAGAACTTTATTAGTCTAGTTCCTTAAATTTAAATAATTACTCATAATCAAATAATTAAATAAAACTTCCGTGAATTCAACAGTATCTTTTTGATCTATATGTGAACTGTCTGGAGAGTTAAATATTCCTAAACCAGTAACATCATTGAAATGTACAGCGTGTAAGTTCGGACTATCTTCGATCAGTTTCCAGTATTTTTCTCTGGGATAAAATTTTTCATCAAGGTTCCAGTGCTCCTTAAATGTTGGAAATCTAACCAGTATGACTTTGCCACCCCTGTTTTCGATTATCTTTGAATAATTGATTAATAAATCGACATTACTTTTCCACTTATCAAACTCTGTAGGTGGTTCATCACTATAGTTTTTTTCTTTTTGTTTGACGAAGTGATTATAAAGATTCTTTTTATTGACTAAATCATAATTTCCTGATGATGATTGATCCAAATGGGTTGAAATATAAAATGCTTTTGGAAAGGCATGATTCTTATCGTAATAATTGATGATATCTTCCAGTCTTAATGTTGGATGAAGAAACCGGATATTAGCTTTTAAAGTAGCTGTTAAAAAGGCATCAAAAGACTTATAAAGCGTTGATTCTTTCTCATAATACAGGTTTTGTTCTTCCTGCATATCAAGATATCTATCTTCCATTGCTTGAGCATTAATTGAAGCAACTATAATTCCTCTAAAGTTTTGATCCTCGGCTAAAGACTTCAAAGTAGCCATAGGATAATGTCCATTGATGCTAAGCTGTGTGATGTGATAATTTCTTAGTTTTTGTTTGAGGTAAGGAATATTTATTCCAAGCTGGCTTCTGGACGCTCCTACTATAACTAATTCATTTTGCTTGCTAGTGATACTCGATCTATACCATGACCATAAGTCGTTATTGCTTTCTATAGATGCATTAAATCCTCTTTGTTTTAGAAAATACTCGTATCCTCCCAATAATCCAATGACTAATAGGATTGTAATTATCCAGGTTTTTATCCAAACTGAGTCATTTTTATTCATATTAAAACTGGAAATATATAAAGGCATCCGAGTTTCCGGATGAAATAGAAATTAGAATTATACAAAGCGATAAATATATTGCTCTTATAGTAACCGGCAGAGAAACAATTAAGTCAAGAATAGATCGGTTTCTAAATGTATATTGCAAAATAAACATAGTAACAAAAGTATATGTTACAACTTGTGTCCAAAGAGTCCACTGAATGATAGATTCTCCATTGGTCGGTTTGAACATACTTAGAATAATAGAATTGGCTTGATTTATGTTTTCTGCTCTGAAAACCACAAATGCAATCATTACCAAGATAAAAGTCATGAAACTGATAATTAGCTTAAAAAAATGATTATCAGTAATTTTTCCAGACATAGGGATGCTACGAATCCATCGCTCTGCAATTAAATAAAAACCATGAATCGCTCCCCAGATTACAAATGTCCAAGCTGCCCCATGCCATAAGCCGCCAAGAAGCAAAGTTATCATTAAGTTTCTAAAAGTGAGGATTTTTCCTTTTCTATTTCCTCCAAGTGGGATGTATAGATAATCTCTTAACCATGATGAGAGAGAAATATGCCACCGCCTCCAAAAATCTGAAAAACCATGAGCTGCAAATGGAGCTCTAAAGTTCAATGGAATTACAAAGCCTAACATTAATGCCGTCCCAATTGCACAAAGCGAGTAACCTGCGAAATCACTAAATATTTGGGCATAAAAAAAGACTCCGGCTAACCATGATGAAAGAGTGTCAACTGGTTGAGTGCTAGCAAAAACTTTATCAACAAATGGTGCGAAAAAGGCGTCAGCTAATACTGTTTTAGTAAACAAGCCTATTATTAATAAACTCAAACCGGTAGAAAATTTATCGAAGTTAATGAGGTTTTGAACGCGTAATTGGGGCAAAAAATCTTTTGCTCTGACAATTGGACCAGCAACTAATTGCGGAAAAAAACTGACAAATAGTGCATAATCGAGAAAGCTATGATGCGTTTTTAGTTTTTTATTATAGACATCAATCGTGTATGATAATGTTTGAAATGTGTAAAAGGAAATTCCCATTGGTAAAATAATTCCCGGGTCAAATGATTGAAAACTAACTCCAAAGACACTGAGTAAATTTTGAAAATTTTCGAGGATAAAGCCACTATATTTGAAAATTGACAGAATTCCTAAATTAAAAGAAAGACTGATCACCAGCCATCGCTTTCTAATAATTTGTGATGTACTTTCATCAATTTTTTTTGCAACTTTCCAGTCAACAAGCGTTGATAAAAATAACAGAAGTATAAACGGTGGGTTCCAAGCCGCATAAAATATGTAACTCCCAATTAACAGATTGGTTTTTTTTACATTCCAGCTGATTCTTGAATAATGAAGAATCGTGATTAATGTAAAAAAAACTATGAATGTAATTGAGTTGAATAGCATGTATTTTGTCAGTAATAAATGATTGAAATATTAAGTTAGCATTTTTAAGTATAATCAAACTCTATACCAATAATTAAAAATAATTGATTAAATGATGCTAATTATAAAACCAAAATTATCTCGTGTATTATTATTAATAATTAAGTAGAATCAAACCGATTTAAATATACAGTACAGTGTGAGTTTTTTCAGTAATATATTCAGAGAAATCAAAAATCTGTTTGAATTTTATATAATCCCTTTATTGGTAGTCATACTTCCTTACAAAGTGTCATTTTATATATTTAAATTTATCTGTCGATATACTTTTTTTTACAATAAGTATTCTAATGGGTCATTACATAATGCAGAGAAATTTTTAAACAGAAAGTTTGCAAAGGCCTTGTGGATAAGAAATGTTAAGTTATTATTTTTATATGATATAGCAGACTATTGGTTAGCCACGCTTAGACCAAATAAAATGAAGAAGTTAAATATCTTCAAAGGTGAATGGGCAAATAACAATAATTTATTACTTTTGGGATTACATTATGGTCCGGGCTATGTGATGTTGATGGATTTGAAAGAAAAAAAATATTCACCTCACTTTGTTTTTGTAGTTCCGGAAGTAAGTTATAAGTATCAGAGCTTCATTGAAGATAAATATCGTAAGGCAAGAGTTAAACACTTGAATAATATCTCCGGTGGTTCAACAATAACAACAGGCGGAGGATATCAGCTTATCCTCGATACAGTTGCAAATAAGGGAACGCCGATAATTCTGTATGATGCTCCAAAATATGAAACAAAAACCAAATATTGCTTACAAGTTTTTGGAAAAAAATATCCAGTTGCCAGTGGTTTTATAAATTTAATTTGTAAAGAAGGAATCGATTTTCAGTTGTATAATGTACAACTCGATTTTGAAACAGGAATGAGAAAAATTACAATAAGCGATTTAAAAAGTTATGATAGTGAGGAAAAATTGTTAGAAGAACTATCAAGTTATTTTGAGAAAGTCATTCAATCAAGTCCTGAACAATGGTTTTTCTGGCGGCAAAGTTCAGCATTATTTCAGGAATTAGATAATGAAAAATGATTCATTTTTTTTTATTCTCGGTAGTGTCCGTTCAGGAACGACGCTATTACGAGATTTACTGAAAAAGAGTTCAAATCTTTTATGCCCTGAAGAAACACATTTTTTCAGGTGGGCTGAACCATTTGAATCAACTGATTATAACTATGTCAACAAGTCTGCTGAAACGCTTGTTATGCATCGTAAAATGGATAGGGTGAACGAGAATGAGTTTTTGGAAATATTAGAATCCAGTAAAGATAGGAAAGAGTTGACTTTGAATTATATGAGTTTGTTCAGAAAAGCTCACAATAATTTTACAGGAACTATTTTCGATAAAACCCCACAAAATGTGTATGGTCTTCCTCTGATAAAATCTTATTTTCCTGACTCTAAAATTGTGCATATTATCAGGAACCCCCTCAATGTTATTTCAAGTTTAAAAAGAGGCAGAGGTTTGTTGCCTCAGAATTTGACTGGGGCAATTAATTTTTGGAAAGAAGCTATTTTAATAATAAATACTATGAAACCAATTCTAGGTGAAAGTTTATACGAATTGAAGTATGAGGATTTAACAAAAAATCCCGATATTGAAATCAATAAATTACTTGACTTCCTCGGTGAAGAAAAATTTGAAAATATAAATATTGCTACAAATGTTCATGCTTCCGAAGATTCTTATCTGTCAGTTCTTGATAACAATGAAGTTGAAATAGTTAAATCTGAACTTTCAAATTTGATGAAAATTTATGGATATTAATGATGCAGATTCCGGTTCTAACTTATCACTCTAATAATGTTGATGGCAATGAATATCATAATAATGATCATGTTGCGTTTGAGTTGGATTTACAGCTTATATCAAAGCTGGGATACGAAATTATTTCCACGCATGAACTTGTAAGTATCCTAAAAGAGAAAGCAGGTTCATCTAAAAAAAAATATGTCTGTTTGACTTTTGATGATGGTTCAGATATGGACTATCATGACTGGGAACACCCCTTTCATGGATATCAGAAATCTTTTCTAACCATGATGCAAGAATTTAAGAATCAAACTGGTCAATATATACATGCCACTTCATTTGTTATTGCAGATCCACAGGCAAGAGCTGAACTTACAAATACATGCACAGCAGGTTATCCAATTTGGAATAGTGACTGGTGGAAAGAAGCAGAAAAAAGTGGAATGTTATCTATTGAAAACCATTCTTGGGATCATGTCCACTCAACATTGAAAAACACCAAAACTCAAAAAAATATCAAAGGTGACTTTTCAGGTGTGGATAGTTTTTTAGATGCAAAAACACAAATAGCAGAGGCTTCTAGGTTTATCAATTCTGTTATAGTTGGAAAGAAAATCTCACTATTTGCTTATCCTTATGGTCATTTTAATGATTATCTGGTGAAACAGTATTTCCCTTATGAACAATCAGAAATCATTGCTGCATTCACATGTGAACCTCAATTCGTCACTCAGGATACGAATCTGTGGCTAATTCCTCGTTTTGTCTGCGGTAGTCATTGGAAAAGCAGTAATGGTTTAAGAAAGATACTCCAAATGCAATCGTGAATACGTCAAATCCTTGCTATTGATTATGGTTTTGCTATAATCCGCCGTTCGGTTCTTTGAGCCGATTTCCTTGCTGCACTGATAATGTGTCTGTGAACATTATGCAGGTGGCTTTATTTAATCCATAAGGAGACAAAAATGAGACATTATGAAATTGTTTTTCTGGTTCATCCGGGCCAGAGTGAACAAGTACCTGCCATGGTTGAAAGATACCGTGCAATGGTAGAAAAAGACAACGGAACCGTTCACCGTTCGGAAGACTGGGGTCGTCGTCAGTTGGCATATCCAATCCAAAGACTTCACAAAGCGCATTACTACCTGATGAATGTTGAGTGTACTGTTGAAGCACTTGAAGAAATTCTGGAAGCTTTCCGTTTTAATGATGCTGTTCTTCGTCACATGGTTATCAAAATGAAACATGCCGTGACTGAAGAGTCTTGTTTGATTAAGAAAGACGAAAAAGAAAGCAAAAAGCACTCCTCAAGATACTCTAATGACGATACTGATTTAGATGATGATTCAGAAGACGAAGAAGATCTTGACGATGACAATGATGATGAGGACGGAGAAGAATAATGCAACAAAGAAGACAAGTTAATCGCAAACGTTTTTGCAAATTCACTGCTGATGGTGTTTCTGAAATCGATTATAAAGATTTGGATACATTGAAACAAAATGTTGGTGAGACAGGGAAAATCATCCCTAGCCGTATCACAGGTACAAAAGCTAAATATCAAAGACAATTAACTACCGCTGTTAAACGTGCGAGATATATTGCATTGTTGCCATATTGTGATCAACATTATTAATCAGGAGTAAGCACATGCAAGTTATATTATTAAAGAAAGTACAAAATCTTGGTGAGTTGGGCGATATCGTTAATGTAAAACCTGGTTATGCCAGAAATTACTTGATTCCTAAAGGTCATGCGTCAATGGCGACGGAATCAAATATTCAATCATTTGAAGATCGTAAAGCAGAACTGATTGCAAAAGAAAAAGACACTTTGGCGGCTGCAAATGCAAGAGCTGAGTCAATCAATGGTTTGGAAATTACAATCACTTCCAATGCATCTCCTGAAGGAAAATTGTATGGTTCAATTGGTCCTCGTGAGATTGCTGAGAAATTAACAGCCAGTGGTTTCCCTGTTGATAAAAGTGAAGTTATCATGCCTGACGGTCCGATTCGTGAATCCAGCCAAGTTGAAATTGAATTATCTTTACATGCAGATGTGAAAACCAAATTCAATTTAAATGTTGAAGGTGTTGAAACTTAGAAAACACTTTTTCTAAAACTTTAAAACCCGGTTTGATGCCGGGTTTTTTGT
Organism: Gammaproteobacteria bacterium; assembly: GCA_041395445.1. Taxonomy (NCBI): domain Bacteria; kingdom Pseudomonadati; phylum Pseudomonadota; class Gammaproteobacteria; species Gammaproteobacteria bacterium. Next base: position 90,527 of record JAWLAO010000007.1, read on the forward strand.
TTTTACGAAATTTATTAATTTTCAAGGGTACTCCTTAGCGATTGACTGCTATTTTGAGATTATGAGATGTTGTAGTAAAATCAGTTTAGTATGGGCGATGATTAATCATTAATATGATAAAACAGTCTTTTGGAGAGACACTGACGATTAGTAGAGGTTAATTGGAGTATGCAAGAAAACTCGGAGTCTGTGAGAATATTCAGACAGAAGTATAGAGAGGAAAAAATCTCAAAACACTATTATGGCTGGCTTCATTTTACTCTCACAACAGTAATTTCGATTGCTATTATTTCCATTTCTTTTTTTAGGCTGAGAGATGTTCAGTCGTTGGAGTGGTTGACCATTCCTATTACATTTTTATATGCAAATATTGCTGAATATTTTGGACATAAAGGTCCGATGCATCATTTGCGAAAACCTTTTGGGTTAATGTATCAAAGGCACACCAAGGAACATCATGTGTTCTTTACTGATAAATATATGGAATTTGATAGTTCCAAAGATTTTAAAGCGGTGCTTTTTCCTATTGTTCTGGTTTTATTCTTTTTTGGCTTGATTGGAGTTCCAAGCTGGATGTTGTTTTATTGGTTGTTTTCATCCAATGTCGCTTGGCTTTTTTCAATGACGGCTGTTGCCTATTTCCTCAATTACGAATGGCTTCATTTTGCTTATCATTGTTCGGAAGAGTCGTGGCTCAGGTACATTCCCGGGTTTAGGAAATTAAGACAATTACATCTGCATCACCATAATCAAAAACTAATGTCTCGTTATAATTTTAATATTACTTATCCGATTGGTGATATTTTGTTTGGGACTTATTTTAAGAAATAATGGTATTCATCTGGAAGATTGGTAAAAGCATTGCCAGTACAATGAGTAATATCATCATACCAACAATTAGAATAGCGACCGGTTGCATGACGCTGACAATGGAGCGAAGTTTGTGATTAACATCTCGTTCCTGAGTGTCTGCGGCTCTTTCGAGCATGTCGCTGAGAATTCCTGATTGTTCCCCGGAATTTATTAAACGAATTGTCATTGGTGGAAAATATCCATTATTTTTCAGGGATTGACTGAGGCTGGAACCTTCCCGAACCTGAGAAGCGGTTTTTTCGACCGAATTTTTAATCACCAGATTATTGATAACTTTGCCTGATAACGAGAGGGCTTGCACAATTGGCACTGTGCTTTTGGTGAGGATTCCCAAAGTTCTGGTAAAACGAGCCGATTGCGAAATTCTGATAAAAGAACCAACTAATGGCAATTTGAGTAAAAATTGATGCCATTTGAAACGAAATTCCCTGTTTTGTAAGGCAAAAATAAATGCAACAATCAAAACCAGAAATATGATTGAAACTGTCAATCCGTATTTTCTGACTCCATCGCTGATACTCACCAGAACTTTTGTGATTGTTGGAAGTTCGGCATTGTTGTTCTCAAAAACCTGAATGACTTTTGGGACGATATAAACCATCAAACCGGAAACCACTAATATTGATGTGATAATCAGAATGATGGGATACAAAAGTGCCATCCACGATTGTTTGCCCATATCTTGGCGTTGTTCCAAATATTCAGCTAATCGGAGTAACACCTCATCCAAATTTCCCGATTGTTCACCGGCTTCGACACTGGTCGTTATCAATTCATCAAATGCTTTAGGAAACATTTTCATTGAATAAGCCAAAGGATGACCTTCCATCAGCTTGGAACGTAAAGTGATTAGAATTTTTTTGGAGCTTTTATTTTCTGTTTGCTCGATGATTGTGTTTAATGCTTCAGCTAATGGCAAACCGGCTTTGAGTAAAGTCGAAAGCTGACGAATGAAAACAGGAAGTTCACCACTTTTAAGCCGGGTGTTAAATTTTTGGTCGACAGTTTTATTGCCAGTTGCATTGATTTTCTCAATTTTTACCGGAATCAGATTCTTGTTTCTGAGAATTTGACGGACATGCTTTTCTGTATCAGCTTGTAAAATTCCGGTTTGAGTTTTTCCGGATTGATCCAAACAACTATATTCAAAAGCATCCATGATATTTTAATTAGTTGGTGACTCGGAGAATTTCATCGGTTGTTGTTATGCCTTGGCAAAGTTTCTCAATTCCGTCCTGACGGATTGATTTTGAGAAGTTTCTTGCCAGTCTTTCAATTTGTTGTTCCGAAGCCCCTTGATGAATCAGGGTTTTCATTTCTTCATTAATTGTTATTAACTCGTAAATTCCTGTTCGACCGGTATAGGCTTCGTGAATTGGCAATCTCTCATCAGCTTTATAGAGAGTTTGAGATTGAATGTCAAATAATTGACACTCGTCAGAATTTGCCTGGTAAGCTATTTTTGTTTTTGGGTTCAGAACTTTAACCAATCTTTGGGCAACCACTCCTTTCAAACTAGAGGCTAATAAAAACGGAGCAACGCCCATATCAACGAGTCGTGTGATAGCACCGGCGGCGGTATTAGTGTGCAATGTGGACAATACCAAATGGCCCGTTAAACTGGCTTGAACGGCGATTTCTGCAGTTTCTAAATCTCGAATCTCTCCGACCATTATCACATCGGGGTCTTGTCTGAGAATCGCTCGCAAACCTTTTGCAAAAGTCATGTCGATTTTTGGATTAATCTGCGTTTGGCTGATTCCGGCCAGGTAATATTCAATCGGGTCTTCAACCGTCATGATATTACGACTGCGATCATTAATTGTTTCAATTGCAGCGTATAAAGTTGTAGTTTTACCGGAACCGGTTGGACCGGTTACCAAAATAATGCCATGAGGCAGATTGATTAAATCTTTTGTTTGTTTCAATGTTTGGGAATTCATTCCCAAGTGGCTTAAATCCAATTGCCCTGCTTGTTTATCCAGCAAACGCAATACTACACGTTCTCCAAATGCTCCAGGAATGGTTGAAACCCTGACATCAACGGAACGCCCGGCAATTTTGATTGAAATCCGTCCATCTTGAGGTAAGCGTTTTTCAGCGATGTCTAGTTTGGACATGATTTTGATTCTCGAACTGATAAGTGGTGCAATGGCTTTTGGTGGCGCAATCACTTCTTGTAAACTACCGTCAATGCGATAACGCACGGAAACAATATTCTCATAAGGTTCGATATGAATATCCGAGGCATTCAGTTTGACAGCATCGGATAACATGGCGTTAATCAAGCGAATGATTGGAGCATCATCGTTGCTTTCCAATAAATCATCAGGTTCGCCTAAGTCATCGGCAATTTCAGCCAGTCCGGGTTGATTATCAAAGTCAATAACATCATTAGACAACGATTGTTGCTGCTGATAAATTTTTTGAATAATCTTATGATATTCAGCCTGTGGATAGAGATTGATTTCACAAGGAACTCCGGCAAAACGCTGAAGCTCGTCAATAGTTTGTGTGTTTGCTTGTTCTGAAACTGCCAAAATGGCTTTATCATCCTGCCATGACTCAATCGTTCCACCTTGTTTTCGGGCAAAACCGTAATGCGGAATGGATCCCTTTGCAATACTCATTATTGGTTATAATTCTCAGGGAGGGTTAAATTGCCTTTTTCAAATTCCTTTTTATCAATTTTTTGTAATTGCTGATTACGAATATCCTGATATTTATCCAGTGTTACTTGCTGCTGATTGCCACTGTCAAGAATCAATGGGTGTATAAAGACCATTAGATTGCGTTTGACACGGCTTTTCTTCTTGTGTCTGAATAGATTTCTGACAACCGGAATGTCTCCTAATACTGGAACTTTCTTAATATCTTCCTGCATGGATTCATCAATCAATCCACCTAAAACGATGATTCCATCATTTGGAACCATGACTGATGTTGTCAAGGTTCTTTTATTGGTGATGACATCCACTGCTGTTGATGCTGCTGCAAGGCTGGAAACCTCCTGAGCAATATCAAGAACGATTTGTTCACCTTCATAGATATGAGGTGTCACTGTTAATGAAATACCAATTTCCTTTCTTTGAATGGTCGAGAAAGGATTGACTGAACCTTCATTCGCTCCTGTATTGGAAAATTGCCCGGTTAAGAATGGTACTTCTTGCCCAACAGATAATTTTGCCTCTTGATTATTTAATGTCACCAAAGAAGGTGTCGATAAAATGTTATTGTTGGTATTTGCATTTAAGGCAGAAAGTAAAGCCCCAATTTGTGGGTTGTTATCACCATCCAAATGTACATATCCTACATTGAGTCCGTTGTTAACACCATTGTCGGGATTTAGAATATTGCCGATGATTCCATAGTTGGTTCCGCCAACCAAACCTTCGGCACCGTTCAGTTGATCAAGTAAACCCTGCCATTGAACACCGGCTTCCTTAGTATGATCAATTGTGAGTTCAACGATAATTGCTTCAACCAAGATTTGTGGACGTTTGACATCCAGTTGTTCGATGGCATTCAGTAAATTCTTGAAGATAGTTGGCGGCGCATTAATAACCAAAGAGTTGGTTTCCACATGTGCCTGAATCGTTGCAGATTGGTTCGCCGTTGTGGTTTGACCTTCGGCTTGTAGAGTTTTATTTGCCAGAGTTTCAAGTATCGGAACTAACGATTCAGCATTAGAGTGCTTGAGTTTTATTACTTGTGACTGAGTATTCGTTTCCAGTGGGTTGTCCAGCTGCGCAATCAAAGTTTGGATTTTTACTTTGGTAGAGGGCGGTGAATTGATGATAACTGAGTTTGTTCTTTCATCTGCAACAATTTTGGTTTTGCCGTTTAAAGTGGTGTTTCCGGTATCCATCAAGCTTTCGATAGTGCGTGCAACTTCAGTGGCATTGGCGTGTTGCAGCGAAATCATTTCAATGCTGGAATCAGATTTTTTATCAATACGATCGATGATGCCAATCATTCTTTCCACATTTTTCGCGCGATCCGAAATAATTACCATATTACTGTCTTTGTGAGAAATGACTTTGGCTTTTTGGTTAATGTTCTTCAACATTGTAACAATTTCGTCAGCCGGAACATAGTTTAGTCTCACAATACGAGTCACAAAATCACTATCTCCGGTAATATTGAAATCACCAAGAATTCCGGCTGCTTCGGCTTCATTGACAATTTTAATGCTGTTGCCTTCGCGAACCGCAGCTAATCCGTGAACACTCAGTACTGATAGGAAAATGTTATAAACTTCTTCTTTACTGACTGGATGTCCTGAGATTACTGTAACTTTTCCCTGAACCTGAGGGTCGATAACAAAGTTCTTTCCTGTCATATCAGAAACGGTTTCGATGAGTAGTCGGATATCAGCATCCTGAAAATTCAAACTGTGCAGGTGGTTATCTGCATAAAGTTGAATAGTGAAAATACAGTTGAGGATAAAAGCAACGATTATTTTTCTGAAATTTATCATTCTTATAGCTGTGATTTAGTTGTAATTGCGAAATGCAGTAGATTTTAACCCATAAATTTGAAAAATTCTTCATTAATTTGGATTTCAATTTCACTAGAAAATTTTATAGATTGAGATTGAATGGAATTTATGACTCTTTATATTTATGAAATTTATTACAAAATTATTGATGAATGTCAATTTTTAAAAAAAGTAGTTGATTTTTTTAACTCAAGTAGAGACCTTTGCTCGAAACACAAGAAATTTGAAAAAATGTTAAACTACCGTAGTTCACAAAATTTATTAAAATCATGTCTTGGAAACAACTTAGCCAATCAAGCTTAGCCGACTCATTAGCTAGTCACCATAAATCCCTTGAAGAACTCGATGATATTCATGAATTACTGGACTGGAGTCGAATTGAAGCTCATCTGAGAGATATGTTTTCATCCAAACGAGGAGAGCCAGCATGGCCTCCGCTATTAATGTTTAAAATCATGTTACTGCAACAATGGTATAGACTGAGTGATGAAGGCATGGAAAAACAATTGGCACGAGATTTATTATTTCGTCGTTTTACCGGACTTGGTTTAAGTGATGGAACACCGGATCATACTGTTATCTGGCGTTTCCATAAACTGATTGGAAAATTAAAACTGGCAGAGGTTTTATTTGAAGAAATCAACCAACAACTTTGTGAACAAAACATTATGATTAGAGCCGGAGGAGTCAGTATTATTGACGCCACAATAATCGAAGCCAAAAACTCTCGTCCTAAAAATGGAAAAAGCGGTGAGAATACACAGGATAAAGATGCTGCTTATACCAGTAAAAAAGGTTCAGATGGCAAGCTCAAAACCACTTATGGTTTTAAACTTCATGGTAACAGTGATGAAGATGCCTTTTTACAAAAATACACCTGTACTGCCGCCAATGAGCATGATTCTAAACAATTTAAGAAACTGCTTACAGGAGAGGAATCTCAGGTTTATGCTGATAGTGCCTATAAAAGCAAGGAATATGATGAGTATCTTCAAAGGAATAAAATAAAAAATAAAATACACGAGCGAGCCTACCGCAACAAGCCTCTGACTGAGAAACAAAAGCAGGCTAACACATGGAAGTCTCAAGTTAGGAACCGTGTTGAAAGTGTGTTCGGCATTCTGAAGCTACATTATGGCATTGCCAAAGCCAGACATGGAGGATTAATGCAATTACATACATCAATAGGCTTTGCTGCCATGGCATATAACCTTAAAAGAGCGGTAAAAATACAAAATAGTTGTGCCTGAAATATGGCAAAACACCCCGATTAGCCCTCAAAAAGCTAGTCGGGATTAAGAAAATAGGCACAAACAGTGGTTTTTTATCGAAAATCGAAAAAATCAGAAATTTTTATGAATCAAGCAAAAGTCTCAAGTAGTTTAATCCTGTGAGCAATTTTTGCTAAGCAACTGACGAATTGGTTAGATAATAATAAAAATAATTCAAATTTGGGTTGAATTTCTAGTAAATGAAAGGATTTGTTTCACGATTTGACGGCGAGATTTGAAAAAGCGTTTTGTGATAAGAATTCTTTGATAATTCCTCAAGTAATCGCCTTAGAGTTTGAATTTATTATTCAGACTGTGAAACTTCCTTGTTTTTAAAATATAAAAGAGAAGGTGATTTTTAATAATGAAATTTAAAATGAAGACGGCTTATGCGGCCACGTTATTAGCTTTAAGTGGATACGCTAGTGCAGAAAGAATGATTGTTACTCATGACTCAGCGAAGTCAAACAGTTTGAAAGCAGGGCATCATGTTCTGGTTGAAGGTAATGGCTGGTTTGCTGTTGACTTAGATGAAAATGCACAAAGAACCATGAAAGCTATGAACGGATTCAGAAAAATGGAAGTGGATGCAAAGCGTTTTCCTTTATCATTATACAATGATGATGCCGGCGATCCAACAGCACAGCAATTAACCCCGTATGCGGTTTATCAATCACAAGCTAATCAATTGTCGCTTCAATCCGGTCAAAAAGTTTGTATTATTGACTCTGGTTTAGATCGTTCAAATACTGATTTTAACTGGGGTGCGATTACTGGTGATAATGATTCAGGTACAGGTAACTGGGATGAGCATGGTGGACCTCACGGTACACACGTTGCCGGAACTGTTGGTGCAGCAGATAACGGATATGGTGTTGTTGGTATGGCACCGGGTGTCCCAATGCATATCATTAAAGTTTTTAACGAATCAGGATGGGGATATTCTTCAGATTTGGCTTATGCTGCTAACAAATGTACAGCAGCCGGTGCAAATATCATCACTATGAGTTTAGGTGGAGGCGGTGCCAGCTCAGTTGAAGAAAATGCTTTTAATACATTCACTGATAATGGTGGTTTAGTATTGGCAGCAGCCGGTAATGATGGCAATAATGTTCGTTCCTATCCAGCCGGTTACAAATCAGTAATGATGGTTGGTGCAAATGATGCTAACAACAATATTGCCAGTTTCTCGCAATTCCCAACAAACACTGTTACAACAGGTCGTGGTAAAAATCAAAGAACAGAAACTGATGACGGTTATGGAGTGGAAGTAACAGCCGGTGGTGTTGATACACTTTCAACATATCCAGCAGGACTAGCAACACTTTCATCTGTTACAGTTGATGGAGCCGGTGTGGCTTCTGCAGCAACTGATAATACAGGAGATGCTACAGGTGCAACTTATTTCATGGGAACAGCTGAGGCAGTTGATGGTGGTGCAAATGGTAAAATTTGTGTGATTGATCGTGGAAACATTTCATTTGCCGATAAAATTAACAACTGCGGTAACTCTGGTGGTATTGGTGCAATCGTAATAAATAATGTGGCCGGTGATGGTGTTATCTATATGGATATTACTGATGTAACTACAAGTATTCCTGCAGTTGGAACCGCTTTTGAAGATCGTGCAGCAATTGTTGGTTCAAGCACTGCATCAATTTCAATTGGAACAGGTGATTATGGCTATATGAGCGGAACTTCAATGGCAACTCCTGCTGTTGCTGGTGTTGCTGCATTGGTTTGGTCAAACAATCCGGATTGTAACGGTACTGAAATTCGTGAAGCTTTGAAAGCGACAGCTCAAGATCAAGGCGCATCAGGACGTGATGATTACTTCGGATATGGAATTGTTAAAGCAGCTGATGCTCATGCTTATTTGCAAACTAATGGTTGTGAGGGCGGCGGTGTAACACCTCCACCACCACCTCCACCAAGCGGTGATATTGTATTATCCGGTAGCCGTAGCAGCGGTGGAAGAGTTGCAGATTTAACATGGACAGGTGGTTCAACTGCAAATGTTGATGTTTATGTAAACGGTAGTTTCAATAATACTACAACTAACGATGGTGCTATTTCTTTCAATGTGAACAAACGAACAACATATACGTTTACAGTTTGTGAAGAAGGCTCAACGACTGCATGTTCGAATGATGTAACTTTATAATTTACATTTTCAAATGAACAGAGAAAACCCGCACTTGTTGCGGGTTTTTTGTTTTTATAATTTTCTTTTGTCCTATTCCCTATAAAAACGTCGTTAATAGGTTATTAACTTAGTTTTATGGGGAAAACAATGGAGAATAAACTTAAATCAATAATTTTAGTGACCGGACTTCTGCTTGTACAATTTTTGCCTTTCGCATCAATTGCTAATGCAGGTGGAACGGCTTATGTGGGAGATTCCGGCGACTTTCAATGCACACATAATACGATTCAAAGTGCGATTAATGATGCTAACAATTACACATCTATTTTGGTTGCAGCCGGACCAGAAAATAATCGTATCACCTATCAGGAAAATTTAACTATCAGCCGCCCGATGGTTCTTACCGGTGGCTATGAAACTTGTGGAGACGCAATTAGCGGAATCATTTATATTGATTCACCAATGGTGTTTCTCATGGGAACAGGAAATGGCAATGTGATAACGACGAATACAGGTAATGGTACGGGAGTTGATTTCTATCGTTTTGAAATTTCAAATGGACTCGGTAATTTTGGTGGCGCTATAAGCAGTACAAACACTGGGTTAAGGTTGATTAACTCTTTTGTTCATAGTAGTAATACAAACTCATTTGGCGGAGGTATATATTCATATAACAATACGTTAGATACACAGAATTACCAACTAGAATTGAGAAATACTGTTGTTGTTGGGAATCAGGCATTGTTAGGTGGTGGTGGAATTTATGCTGAGAATACCAATGTGTTAATGGACGAAGATTCTGGTGTCTCTCTGAATTGGGTGAATCATGCAGATGGTAATGGAGGAGGAATATATTTAAAGAACTCTAGTATGGACTTTTATGGTGGAACCAATGATGAACCGAACCCTGTTGATATCAGAAGTTACAGAGGGATTAGTTTAAATACTGCTCCTCAGCATGGTGGCGGCATTTATGCATTAAACACCTATGTGAATTTGTTAGGAAGCCATTATCAAGGAGGCCAAAACAATGTATTTGGAAATCATTTTACACCGTTAAATATCAACAATAATACTGCAGATTCTGATAACGATAATAATGGTGATGGTGGTGGAATTTATATCACTGGAGGTTTTTTGGCCCCGGCATCATTGAGACTCCATAGAGCAAAAGTTGTCAATAATTCTGCTTGGAGAGGTGGTGCTTTTTATGTCGGATACAATACGACTTTTAAAATGCAGCGCACTCGAGATCAAGGTTTGGTTCAAGGAGAAAATGATTGTTGGAGTTATGAATGCAGTGTTTTAAAGGGGAACACTTCTAATTTTAAAGGTGGTGCGTTATTTGTTGAAGACGGAGCCACCGCCCTAATTAGTCAAACTCATATTACTGATAATCGCTCTGATTATGGAACTGTGCTCTATGTGGACTCAACTGATAGTGTGAACACTATTAATCTCGATCAAAACCTGATTGTTCACAATGGTCGTGATGGAACAGGTGGTTTTGAAGACAGGTATGTTATTGATATGTATAACAACTCTGAAGTCATTTCAGGAAATGATTTAGCAGTCAGATTGATGTTCAACACAATTTCGGATAATCATGCCACACAAGCGGTATTTGCAATGAACGGTGTGTTGAATTATCTTGGAGTTTTCAGTTCTATCATCCATGACCCGACATCAACAAAACTAGGCGATTTGTTTGGAGCATTCAGCAGTGCAGAATTTGATTGCGTCAACGCCAATGAAACGACATCCATCGGTGTTGCTTATGCAACTCTGACTCGGATAAGTGCTGATAATCCCGGATTTATTGTCAGAAACTATGATTATCATTTAAAGCCAACTTCAGCTATGAAAGATTATTGTGATAACAGTCGAACTGACGGAATTGTTAGTATCACCAATGATATTGATGATGATACTCGAGCCGTAAATGATACCGGTATTCCGGATTTTTATGGAGCATGGGATTTGGGCGCGGATGAAAATACAAATTCTCACACAGACATTACTGATGTGATATTTATTGACTCCTTTGATTGGTAAAATAATTACACTTAAAAAATGTATCAGCAGTTTTATTTAGGAATGGACTGTTGATACATATCTGCCGCTCTTTGAAACATAATCCAACTGGTGAAAATATACTTATCATTGGAAATTGGCATATTTCCACGATGGGTATGGGTGAAATCAGCCGGAGCAATGACCAAAGTGCCTTGCTTCGGTTTTGATTTCAGATTTTGATAATAAAACTCGGTTTCACCACCTTCTTCCACATCATTCAGATAAAACATATAAAGCAAAGCCCGGTGCAATGAGTCCTGATGAGGATCGGACGGATGAGGATAAAATTCCGAGTGCCAATGAAAGTAACCACCTTGTCCTTTAAGATATTGTTGCATGTTCACCGAACCAAGGCGGTAAACAGCACTAAGAAGCCCCGAAATCTGGGCATCATCCATTGCTGCAATATCTTTATAGTTAACAGGCTTGACTTCTCCGACGGAATTTTTATACATCATAGAGACAGCCCCTGAAAGCAAAAACGGAAACTTGCGAGTGTATTGAATAAATCCTTGTAAAACAGCATTTTGCACAACCATCATTTCATTTTGCCATTCACTGGCAAAATTGGTAACGGTGATGTCAATACTGTTTTTCTTTACCAAATCCACTCCGTTTCCGGTGCGGCCTTGGTGTTTGTTTTGGCTTTTATCAAATTTTGCGATGCAACTTTCGCAAAACTCTTTGCTCAGAGCATTTTCGTACATTTGAATAAATTCACTCATAGTTTTTACTCCAGATGGATGGCTTCTCCATGTTTCAATGGAAGCAATTGGAAGTGTTTGGCGATGGTCTGTCCCATATCGGCAAAAGAACTTCGTTTACCTATTTGTTGTGGTTTAACTTTATCACCAAAAAATAAAACAGGAACGTGCTCCCGTGTGTGATCCGAACCTTTAAACGTCGGATCGCAACCATGATCGGCAGTAATCAAAGCAATGTCATCTTCCCGCATTAAATCTAATAATTCAGGGATTCGTTTGTCAAACTGTTCAATCGCATGAGCATAACCGGCAACATCTCTTCGATGTCCGAAATGGCTGTCGAAATCAACAAAATTGACAAAAATCAGGGTTTTGTCATCGGCCATTTTGAGTTCATCAAGCATGGCATCAAACAGTTCCATATTGTTCTTTGCTTTGACGGTTTTAGTAATGCCTTGATTGGCAAATATATCGGTAATTTTCCCCACTGCTGTTACTTTTCCGCCTTGAGCCACTAATTTGTCAAGCAATGTTGGTTCTATGGGCTTAGTGGTTAAGTCTTTACGATTAGCGGTACGGATAAAATTTGCGGCATTATTGCCAATAAATGGTCTAGCAATCACACGAGTGATGTTGAGTTCTTCCGTCAGACCTTTGGCAATTTTGCAAATTCGATACAATTCATCCAAACCGAAATGCTCTTCATGGGCTGCAATCTGAAAAACCGAATCTGCTGAAGTGTAACAAATTGGTTTGCCTGTTTTTATGTGTTCTTCACCTAATTGTTTAATGATTTCAGTACCGCTGGCATGGCAATTGCCCAGAATCCCCGGAATTTTTGTCAAAGTGATAAAATCCTTGATGAGTTGCTCAGGAAAACAAGGCTCTGTTTTTGGAAATGTCGACCAAGCAAAAGGAACCGGCACTCCGGCCATTTCCCAATGACCGCTGGGTGTGTCTTTATCCTTGCTTTGTTCTTCAGCAAAACCGTAACAATATTCTGGTTGAATAGTTTTATCCAATCCTGCCATCGTTTGACCGCAACTGTCATGTAAAGCGTGTGCCATGCCCAATCGTGTTAAATTGGGAATATGCAATGCACCAGAACGGTTTTCGTTATCAGCCTTGCCTTCATAACACGCCTGAGCAATGTGTCCAAGCGTATTGGTTCCTTCATCGCCATAAAGATGAGCATCGGCGCTGGCTCCGATTCCCAGAGAGTCCATAACTAAAATAATTGCTCTTTTCATAGCTTTAGTAACAAATCAGTAACAAAATTTCATTGTCCATTTTTCAAATTCAAGCCAGGCATCTCCTTGTGCCTGACCTTTAATAACTTTATCCAGCTGAGCCAGTCCGACCATAAGATTTTCCAGTTTCAATGCGTTAAGGCGATTCAGAGTTGATTGAATAAGTGCTTGCTGATTTTGCCAGATTCCGTGTTTGCGATAATCAGCCGGTGAAGCTCTTTGTCCTCTCTGTTTCAAATAAGCAAAATACAAAAGGATTCGTGTTTGACGTTCCAAAGCCCAATGCAGAACAACAGTTGGTGTGTTGTTTTGTTTGAGTGAACGAAGCATTTTCAAAACTCTGGGTGCTTTGTTTTCCATCAGTGAATCCGTTAGTTGAAAAACATCAAAACGTGAGCTGTCAGCAACCACTTGAGCAATTTCCTTTGCAACAATCGTTTGGTTGCCATATCGCATTTTGAGTTTATCCAGTTCCTGAGCGGCTGCCAGTAAATTTCCTTCCAGTCGTTGGGCTAAAATGGCGATGCTGTCATTATCGGTATTCAAACCGATTTTGCGACATCGGTTTCGTAACCATTGAACAAAATCATTGGCTTTCGGAAGATACACACGCATGAATGTTCCCAGTTGCTCAATGGTTTTGACCCACTTGGTTTTATCATTGGCCGCCGTCCATTCTTCACATTGAATCAGCAGACAAATATCCGGCGGAATATTCTCAACGAATTGAATAATGGCTTTGGAACCGGCAGCTCCTGGTTTTCCTGTGGGAAGATGCATTTCCATCAATTTTTTTTCAGCAAACAGCGACATATTCCCCATGCTGGCAAAAAGAATGTCCCATTGAAATTTATTATCGACATGCAATACTTCTCGTTCGACAAAACCTTCCAGTTTGGCTTTGTTGCGAATCAAATCGGCGGCTTCTTTCAGTTGTAATGGTTCATCACCAACGATCAGATAGCAGGATTGTAAACCTTGTGCCAGTTGAGATTCGAGTTGGTTGGCGTAGATTTTCACTGAGTTTCGGAATCGGCATTAATCTGACGAATAATCGCCCAAGCCATATCTTCTGCCAATTGTTTGCGAAGTGTTTGTTCTTCTTGTTGTCCGCCACTAATCTGCTGAACATCAAAAGAGTAGTCTTGTTCAAGATGAAGTTCTCTGATTTCGCTATCAGCAATGCGGTATTCGACATCATATTCCAGACGGTATTCCTGAACCTGGTTATTGACACCGACCGATTGGATGATTTTTGATAGACTATCTTTAGTAATCACTAAATGACTAGCTGTTTCGCTGTTTTTATCAGCTAATTTAACACCGGAAGCGAGTAAAGCCTGCACCAAAGGTCGTTTGAGTAACGATTGAGCGGAAATATCAATTTTTATCAGCGGATAATTTTGTGCCAGCGAGTTTGCTGAACGCAGGTGATAACCACAACTACTGACTGTTATTACTAAAATTAAAATGAATAATCTTCTCATAAAATATCTCAAATAAATGTTACCCGACAACAATGTTCACCAGGCGTCCCGGTACAACAATGATTTTTCGAATCTGGAAACCTTCGGTGAATCTTTGAACATTTTCATCAGCAAGAGCGGTACTCTCAATGGTTTCCTTATCAGCATCAGCGGACACATCAATTTTGCCACGAAGTTTGCCATTGACCTGAACCATCAGTTGAATTTCATCTCTGACTAATGCTTTTTCATCGACTTGTGGCCAGCTGACATCAACCAACAATTCTTTATGACCCAATTGATACCATAATTCTTGGGTGATATGCGGAGCGATTGGAGACAACATTTTGATGATAGCTTCCCAACCTTCATTCGATACTGCTTTTCCAGCATCGCTACTGTCATCAAATTTCACCAACGCATTAGTGAGCTCCATACAGGCTGCAATCGCTGTGTTGAACACCATTCTTTTACCATAATCATCAGAAACTTTTTTAATGGTTTCATGAGTTTTTAAACGCATGGCTTTTTGTTCAGAAGTTAAATCATCCTGTACAAATTCAGTTGTTTTTTTGCCGGTTTCAACAAAGTTGGTGATATTGGTCCAGATTTTGTTCAGATAACGAAACGAGCCTTCCACACCTTCATCCGACCATTCCAGAGAATGCTCCGGCGGTGCGGCAAACATGGAAAACAACCGTACTGTATCGGCCCCGTATTTATCAATCAAATCCTGAGGATCAACGGTGTTGCCTTTGGATTTAGACATTTTTGCTCCGTCTTTCAAAACCATACCTTGTGTCAACAGATTTGTAAATGGTTCATCCGATTTGACATAACCAAGGTCTCTGAGGATTTTGTGATAAAAACGAGCATACAATAAATGCAAAATCGCATGTTCGATTCCGCCGATATACTGATCGACCGGCAACCAATAATCAGCCGAATCATCAAGAATGCTTTCGTCATTGTGTGGATTGGCAAAGCGAGCGTAATACCATGACGATTCCATAAAAGTATCGAAAGTATCGGTTTCACGTTTTGCAGGCTTTTGGCAACTTGGACAAGTGGTTTGGTAGAACTCCGGCATTTGTTTAATGGGGGAACCGCCTTTTTCATCAAATTCCACTTCCTCGGGTAACATAACCGGCAAATCATTCTCAGGAACGGCAACTGTCCCACAGTCGTCACAATAAATCACCGGAATTGGACATCCCCAATAGCGTTGACGGGAAACGCCCCAATCACGCAGACGGAAATTGATTTGCTCTTTGCCGATTCCACGGGTTTCCAGTTCATTTTTAATCGCTTCAAAGGATTGTTGGAAATCCATTCCGTCAAAACTTTCAGAGTTAATGAGCTTGCCTTTTTCAACATAGGCTTCTTTGGATAAATCAACTTCGTCGCCGTTAGTTGATTCGATAACCTGTTTAATTTCAAGATTGTATTTGGTTGCAAATTCCCAGTCGCGTTGATCATGAGCCGGAACTGCCATCACTGCACCGGTTCCATAGCTGAACAGCACGAAATTTGCAATCCAGACCGGAACTTTATCACCGGTCAAAGGATGAACAGCATAAAAACCGCTGAACTTACCTTTTTTCTCCATGGTTGCCATTGCCGCTTCATTGCTTTGCTCTTTTTTGCAATTATCCAAAAATGTTTGTAATTCGGCATTATTCTCTACAGCTTTTTGAGCCAAAGGATGTTCGGGTGCGACAGCCAGATAACTCACGCCGAATAAAGTATCAGGACGTGTGGTATAAACCGAAACCTTGCCAAAATCTTCAACTTCAAAATCCAACTCGATGCCTTTGGATTTACCAATCCAGTTACGTTGCATGGTTTTAACCGAATCCGGCCAGCCTTCAAGGTTATCAATTTCGGATAACAGTTCATCGGCATAATGCGTGATTTTCATAAACCATTGCGGAATGGTTTTCTTCTCAACAATCGCTCCGGATCTCCAGCCACGACCGTCAATCACCTGCTCATTGGCCAGAACGGTTTGATCCACAGGATCCCAGTTAACTGTTGAATCTTTGCGATAAACCAAACCTTTTTCCATCAATTTGGTAAAAATTAACTGTTCCCATTTGTAGTATTTGGGATCGCATGTTGCCAGCCTGCGTGACCAGTCATAAGCCAGACCCATTTGCTCAAACTGATCCGCCATATAATCCATATTGGCATAAGTCCACTTTGCCGGAGCGGTATTATTTTTGATGGCAGCATTTTCCGCAGGCAATCCAAACGCATCAAATCCCATCGGTTGCAGAACATTTTTTCCGAGCATTCTCTGGTAACGTGTGATGACGTCACCAATGGTGTAATTACGCACATGACCCATGTGCAGGTTTCCACTGGGATAAGCAAACATGCTGAGACAATAGAATTTTTCTTTACTGCTGTCTTCTGTGACTTCAAATGTTTTTTCATCGCGCCATATTTTCTGAATGGCTTTTTCAAGAATTTGCGGATTGTATTCTGCGCTCATTGATTCAATTAATTTAGAGTAATCGCTTATTATAATTTAATTTGGGAATATAACCAGAATCCATAGAGAAGTTTCTATCTTTATCGACAAATGTACGAATTTGAGAATGAACCGTGATAAAGTATGTTTGACAGAATTGAAAAGGGGATAAAACAATGAATTTAAGTGTGCAAGTTTTTGCATTGATAGCAGCATTGCTACATGTTTTGATTTTTTGTATGGAAAGTCTGTGGTTTATGAAACCCGGAGTTTATAAACGATTTGGTGCAAAAACAGTTGAAGATGCTGAATCAAAGCGATTATTTGCTTTTAATCAGGGTTTTTATAACCTTTTTCTCGCCATAGGAATTTTTATAGGATTAGGGTTGCTTCATAGTGGTGGCTATCTTCAAGTTGCTCAAACTTTGATACTGTTTTGTACGGCCAGTATGCTTTTTGCCGGAATCGTATTGATTATATCGGGTGGAATACGCATGTTACGCGCCGGAGTGATTCAGTTACTATTTCCATTACTCACATGGGTCTTTTGGGCCTGGTTTTAGTTGATAAATTTCAGGTGAAAATTTTCAAGTGGTTCTTCCAAAATTAGTTGATACTTTTAGCGGGCACTTTCCTTGTTAAGTTACAGACACTCCTTTCATGCCGGTAATTTTGCTGATTTGCTCAAACATATTGTGTTGGTGGAAATCCTGCAACATCTGACACATAAAGATACTGCTTTTGAATACATCGACACGCATTCAGGCGTTGGTTTGTATGATTTACAGAGTTCAGATTCGCAAAAACTACATGAATATACCGAAGGTATCGGAAAGCTCAATTTTGAAGAATTCCCGGAATTGAGTCGTTATTTCGATGTCATAAAGTCTTTTAATGACTCCGATACTATCAAGTTTTATCCCGGTTCACCGTCGATTGCACAATACTTTCTGCGTATGCAAGATCGTGGCTGGTTGTTTGAACTTCATCCTAAAGATTATGAATTACTGCAAAGTAATTTTTCTCGTTGTCGAAATATCCGAGCCCGGTATCAGGATGGATTTAAAGGACTAATGGCACTCGTTCCACCTAAAAGCAGGCGCGGTGTTGTGTTGATTGATCCATCTTACGAGATAAAGTCCGATTATAATCAGGTGATTGATGCTGTCATCAAAGCTCATAAAAAGTTTGCTCAAGGCATTTACTGTATCTGGTATCCCGTTGTCGATCGGCAAAATATTCAGAAAATGGAGAAAAAAATTATCCAAAGCGGAATTAAAAATATTCAGAGGTTTGAGTTGGGAGTTACAGAGGATTCTTCACAATCAGGCATGACTTCATCAGGAATGATAGTTATCAATCCGCCATGGAAACTTTTTGATAAAATGTCACAGCTATTACCCAAACTTTCCCGGCATCTCAGAGATAATAATCAACCCATCTTTAAATGCGAAGTGCTAGTGGGTGAATCATAGTCTATTTTTCCTAGTGTTAAAAACCAGAAATCATGCTTTCTTCTTTATGATTTTTACTTATAATGATATTTTATCAGGCACATATTTCAAATATTTAGGAAAAGGATAACAACATAATGACAAGCACCCAACAACGCGCCGCCCTGCAACGCCAGATCTGGGCCATTGCCAACGATGTACGCGGTGCTGTCGATGGCTGGGATTTTAAACAATACGTATTGGGTACGCTGTTTTACCGCTTTATCAGCGAAAACTTTGCCGCCTACATTGAAGGCGGGGATGACAGCGTTAACTACGCCGAATTGCCCGATAGCGTGATCACGCCCGACATCAAAGACGATGCCATCAAAACAAAGGGCTATTTTATTTACCCCAGCCAGTTGTTCGTAAACGTTGCCAAAAATGCCAATACCAACGAAAGCCTGAATACCGATCTGGCGGCCATCTTTGCGGCTATCGAAGCCTCGGCCAGTGGTTACCCTTCCGAGCAGGATATTAAAGGCCTGTTTGCCGATTTTGATACCACTAGCAACCGCCTAGGCAATACCGTAAAAGACAAAAACAAGCGCCTGTCCGATGTAATCAAAGGCGTAGCAGGGCTGGAATTCGGCGACTTTGAAGGCAGTCATATTGATCTATTTGGTGATGCCTACGAGTTTTTGATCTCCAACTATGCTGCCAATGCCGGTAAATCCGGTGGTGAATTTTTTACCCCGCAGCATGTCTCCAAACTCATTGCCCAGCTGGCGATGCATAAGCAAGAAAAGGTTAACAAAATCTTCGATCCTGCTTGCGGTTCCGGTTCACTGCTTCTGCAAGCCAAAAAGCATTTTGACGCGCACGTAATTGAAGAGGGCTTCTTTGGCCAGGAAATCAACCACACCACATTCAACCTGGCGCGGATGAACATGTTTTTGCACAACATCAACTACGACAAGTTCAATATTCAGCTGGGCAACACGCTGATAGCCCCGTACTTTGGCGACGACAAACCCTTCGATGCCATCGTCTCCAACCCGCCTTACTCGGTAAAATGGATCGGCTCAGACGACCCGACCTTGATTAATGACGAACGCTTTGCCCCCGCCGGCGTGCTTGCCCCAAAATCCAAAGCCGACTTTGCTTTTGTGCTGCATGCGCTCAGTTACCTATCGAGCAAAGGCCGCGCGGCGATTGTCTGCTTCCCCGGTATTTTTTATCGCGGCGGCGCTGAGCAGAAAATCAGAAAGTACCTGGTGGACAATAACTATGTGGAAACGGTGATATCGCTGGCACCCAACCTGTTCTTTGGTACCACCATTGCCGTGAATATTCTGGTGCTGAGCAAGCACAAGACGGATACCCACACCCAGTTCATCGACGCCAGCGCCCTGTTCAAGAAGGAAACCAACAACAACGTACTAACTGACAATGATGACGAGGAAAATCCGGGGCATATACAGCAGATCATGCAGGCCTTCGACAGCAAGGCCACTATCGACCACTTCGCCCGCTCGGTGCCGTTCGAGGAAATCGCCGCCAACGACTACAACCTGTCGGTCAGCAGTTATGTGGAAGCCAAAGACACCCGCGAAGTGGTGGATATTGGTGAGCTCAATGCCGAGCTGAAAATCACCGTCGCCAGAATTACCCAGCTGCGCCAAGACATTGATGCGATTGTGAGCGAGATCGAAGGGAGCGAATAAGGAAGGAGCCATGAGCAAAACAACCAAACATTCCCCCACCATACGCTCGTCTGCTGCTGAATATCTCACCTTTGTGGCTGCCAGCGGCGAAGGCGGTGTTGAAGCAATTTATGTGGATGAAGATGTCTGGCTCAGCCAGAGGATGATGGCGGTTCTGTATGATGTGAACGTACGAACCATCAACGAACACCTGAAAAAAATCTTCACTGACAATGAGTTACAGGAAGATGCAGTTATCCGGAAATTCCGGATAACTGCCACCGACGGTAAAACCTACAACACCCAGCACTACAACCTCTCGGCCATCATCGCCGTGGGCTACAAGGTAAACTCCGAGCGAGCCGTACAGTTTCGCAAATGGGCGACCCATATTGTTAAGGAATACACCATCAAAGCCTATGTGATGGATGACGAGCGCCTGAAAAATGACGGCTCTATTCTTGGCAAAAAATACTTTGAAGAACAGCTGCAACGTATTCGTGAAATACGCCTGAGCGAGCGCAAGTTCTACCAGAAAATTACCGACATCTACGCCACTGCCATTGACTACGATGTCACCGCAACCGCCACCCAACGCTTTTTTGCCACCGTGCAAAACAAACTGCACTGGGCTATCCACGGCCAAACCGCCGCAGAGGTGGTTTACAACCGCGCCGATGCCGACAAAAAAAATATGGGGTTAACCACATGGAAAGACGCCCCGCAAGGCAAGATTCAGAAGTTTGATGTCACTGTAGCCAAAAATTATTTAACCGAAAACGAAATGGCGCAGCTCTCAAGATTGGTGAACGCCTACCTCGATATTGCCGAAGATATGGCACAGCGAAACATACCCATGACCATGGCCGACTGGGAAGAAAGGCTCAACCGCTTTATTACCGCCACCGACCGCGACATTTTGCAAGACGCCGGCAAAGTTACCGCGGAAATTGCCAAAGCCCGCGCCGAAAGCGAATTTGAAAAATACCGCATTGTGCAGGATCGCCTTTACCAATCCGATTTTGATAAATTGGTGAACCAGCTTTCTGAAAATGGGGATGATGCATGAGCGGCGTGAGTTTTCACCCTAAAGGGCACATGATGGAGAAGCTGCTGGATGGGGTTGAGGTGGAGTGGAAAGCTCTAGGAGAAGTGTGCGACTTCAAAAATGGATTCGCGTTTAAGAGTAGTTTGTTTAAAGAAGCTGGCTTACCGATTGTTAGAATTACCAATGTGGATGGAAAAAACATCTCCTTGGCCGACGTAAAGTATTTTGATCCGTCGGACTATAAGGAAAATACAGCTTCTTATGAAGTTAACAAAGGCGATATTTTAATTGCCATGTCTGGAGCGACTACCGGAAAAATTGGCTTTTACGCTCATGAACATCCCGCCTACCTGAATCAACGAGTAGGAAAATTTTTACCCAAACCAAAAATTCTCAACAATCGGTATTTATATCACTATCTTCTTTCAAAAGTTGAGCAGATTTATGTGATTGCGGGTGGCGGTGCACAGCCAAACCTTAGTTCAAATGCACTAATGGCAAAGATTCAAATCCCCATCCCCTGCCCAGACAACCCAAAAAAATCGCTGGAAATCCAGGCCGCTTTCGTGCGTATTCTGGACGCATTTACCGCCATGACCGCCGAGCTGACCGCCGAGCTGACCGCCGAGCTTAACCTGCGCAAAAAACAATACAACCACTACCGCGACCAGTTGTTGAGTTTTGCATTCCCCTCCTCTGGAGGGGTGCCCGAAGGGCGGGTGGTCAAGAAGTGGAGTGGAGGACGTTGGGGAAGTGGCAGAGTATTCAAAAATGCGCATTAGCTCTGAACAGCTTAATAAAACGAATTATGTAGGTGTTGACAATCTTCTACAAAATCGAGCAGGAAAAATAGACTCTAATCATGTTCCAACCTCTGGAAACTCAACAGAGTTTTGTGATGGAGATATTCTAATTGGGAATATTCGCCCTTACTTGAAAAAGATTTGGCGTGCAGATTGTAGAGGTGGAACAAATGGTGATGTACTCGTGGTACACCCAACGAGCGGAGCCGTAAGTTCCCAATATTTATATCAAGTTTTAGCTGACGATAAATTCTTCGAATTTAATATGCAGCATGCTAAAGGCGCAAAGATGCCGCGTGGAAACAAACCTAAAATAATGGAATATAAAATTCCAGTTCCCTCGCCAGAAGAACAAGCCCGCATCGTCGCCATTCTCGACAAATTCGACGCGCTCACCCACTCCCTCACCGAAGGTCTACCCCGCGAAATCGAACTGCGCCAGAAGCAATACGAATACTACCGCGATTTGCTGTTGAGCTTCCCTAAACCAGAAGCCGCCGCCGCTTAAGATGAACAAGATGCTGATGGTCATAACCAAACAACAAAGAGACACTACACAGGTGTCAAGGAATACCTATGACAGAATATAAAGCCATCGCTGAATCTAAAAACTTCATCGTACTCGATAAGTACAGCAAGGAATGGCAGGTAGCTGAGACGTACCAAAGCGAAGATGCTTTAGAGCGCGAGCTGATTCAGGATTTGGTCAATCAAGGTTATGAATACCTACCTGCGCTGATTAACCCGGAAGCCATGCTTGCCAATGTTCGTGTGCAATTACAGGCACTTAATAACGTCGAGTTTTTAGAGGGCGAGTGGCAGCGCTTTGTCGAGACCTATCTGGATAAGCCCAGCGACACCATTGTTGATAAAACTCGAAAGATTCACGATGACTATATCCACGATTTTGTGTTTGACGATGGCCGCATTCAAAATATTTATCTGTTAGATAAAAAGAATATTACACGCAACAAGGCGCAGGTGATCAAGCAGTTTGAGCAAACAGGTAGCCATGCCAATCGCTACGATGTCACCATTCTGGTAAATGGCCTACCGCTAGTACAAATTGAGCTGAAAAAGCGCGGCGTGGCGATTCGTGAAGCCTTTAATCAGGTTCATCGTTACAGCAAAGAGAGCTTTAACAGCGAGCATTCGCTGTATAAGTACTTGCAGCTGTTTGTTATTTCTAACGGTAGCGATAGCCGCTATTTTGCCAACACGACGAAGCGCAATAAAAACAGCTTCGACTTCACAATGAATTGGGCGAAGGCCGATAACAGTCTGATTAAAGACCTAAAAGACTTTACCGCTACCTTCTTTCAGAAAAATACTTTGCTGAATGTACTACTACATTATTCGGTGTTTGATGTTAGCGACACGCTGCTGGTCATGCGCCCCTATCAGATAGCGGCCACCGAGCGCATTTTGTGGAAGGTGAAAAGTTCGTTTGAAGCGAAAAACTGGAGCAAGCCAGAGAGCGGCGGCTATATCTGGCATACCACAGGCTCTGGCAAGACCTTAACCAGCTTTAAAGCGGCACGGCTGGCCACAGAACTTGAATTTATCGACAAGGTTTTCTTTGTGGTCGACCGCAAAGACCTCGATTATCAGACCATGAAGGAATACCAGCGCTTTTCACCCGACAGCGTGAATGGTTCCGATAGCACCGCTGGCCTCAAACGCAATCTGGATAAAGACGATAACAAAATCATCGTCACCACGATTCAAAAGCTCAACAACCTGATGAAGAGCGAAGGTGATCTGGCTATTTATAACAAGCAGGTGGTGTTTATCTTCGATGAATGCCATCGCAGCCAGTTTGGTGAGGCGCAGAAGAACCTGAATAAGAAATTCAAACGCTTCTACCAGTTCGGTTTTACCGGTACGCCAATCTTTCCGCAAAACGCCTTGGGTGCTGAAACCACCGCCAGCGTGTTTGGTCGGGAATTGCATTCTTATGTAATCACTGATGCCATCCGCGATGAGAAGGTGCTCAAGTTCAAGGTAGACTACAACGATGTACGCCCTAAGTTTAAGGAAATAGAAACCGAGCAGGACGAGGAAAGGCTGAGTGCCCTCGAAAACAAACAGGCCTTGCTACACCCAGAGCGTATCCGGGAAATCTCCCAATACATTCTGAATAATTACCGCCAGAAGACCCATCGTCTGCAAGCGAATGCGAAGGGCTTTAATGCCATGTTTGCGGTCAGTAGTGTTGATGCAGCGAAAGCGTACTATGAAACCTTTAAAACATTGCAGGCCGAGGCCGAAAATGGACCTACAAGTAAACCTCTGCGTATTGCGACTATCTTCTCATTTGCTGCCAATGAAGAGCAGGACGCAATTGGTGATATTTTAGATGAGAGTTTTGAAGTCAGTTCCATGAACAGCAGCGCAAAAGAGTTTTTGAGCGCCGCGATTAACGATTACAACGCCATGTTTAAATCTAACTATGGCGTGGACAGTAATGGTTTCCAGAACTACTACCGCAATTTGGCCAAGCGGGTAAAGTCCAAGGAAATTGATTTACTGATTGTGGTAGGTATGTTCCTGACCGGTTTCGACGCGCCAACGCTTAACACCTTGTTTGTGGATAAAAACCTGCGTTATCACGGCTTGATGCAAGCCTACTCACGCACCAATCGTATTTATGATGCCACCAAGACCTTTGGCAATATCGTGACCTTCCGTGATTTAGAGCGGGCTACAGTTGATGCAATTACCTTGTTTGGCGATAAAAACACCAAAAACGTGGTGTTGGAAAAGAGTTACAAGGAATATATGGAGGGCTTTACCGATGTAGTCACTGGTGAAGCGCGGCGTGGTTTTGTGGAGGTAGTCAGCGAGCTGGAGCAACGCTTTCCTGATCCGGCAAATATTGAAAAAGAGTCTGACAAGAAAGCTTTTGCCAAACTATTTGGTGAATACCTGCGGGTTGAAAACATCCTGCAAAACTACGATGAATTCGCCAGTTTGAAGGCACTACAGAGCGTAGACATGAGCGACCCGGAGGCGATAGAAGCATTTAAAGCCGAGCACTATCTGGATGATGAAAAACTGGCAGAGCTACAAACCATAAGCCTGCCTGCCGAGCGCAAGGTTCAGGATTATCGCTCGACCTACAACGACATCCGAGATTGGCAGCGCCGGCAAAAATCAGCCGAGGACAAAGAGCAATCCACTATCGACTGGGATGATGTGGTCTTCGAGGTCGATTTGCTCAAGTCTCAGGAAATCAACCTCGATTACATTCTGGAGCTGATTTTCGAGCACAACAAAAAGAACAAGAGCAAAGTGGATCTGGTGGACGAAGTGCGTCGCGTGATTCGCGCCAGCCTGGGCAACCGTGCTAAAGAAAGTCTTGTGGTCGATTTTATCAATCAGACTGACCTCGACAATATAGGCGATAAAGCCAGTGTGATCGAAGTCTTTTTTGCATTCGCCCAAGCAGAACAACAACGTGAAGCTGAAGAGCTAATCAGTGCAGAAAGTCTTAATGCTGAAGAAGCCAGACGTTATATCGGCGCTTCTCTTAGGCGAGAATATGCAAGTGACAGCGGTAAGGATTTGAATGATATTTTGCCTAAGATGAGCCCATTGAATCCTCAACACTTAATTAAAAAGCAAAATGTGTTTCAAAAGATCTCTGCTTTTGTCGAAAAGTTTAAGGGCGTAGGTGGAAAAATTTAGCAAGCATTTAAAACTAACCATCTGAGGGAAGATTAGCTTAAAACAACAAATACTCGCTAAACTTCCCACGCATACAATGATTGGAGGACATGGATGATGAATAAGCTCCAGCGTTGATGATTGCAATATGCGTCATATCATCGGATACTGTAAACTCCAAATTTTCATACCAGACATCCAGAGCTTCGTTAATATTGCCGACAATGCTGAGTTTTTGAGTGATTCCGTTGGTTGACATTGCTACAGGAAGAAAAGGCATGTCGTAATAAGCCGGTTCCGGAGCCAGATTGAATCCGGCATTGACACCGAGAAAAAGTTTGTCCTTTTTGTATTCCAGATAAGTGGTTTCCAATAGCAATAATCCGGCATCCTTGGCAATGTATTCACCCGGTTCAACAGCCAAAGTGATATCAAATTGACCCAGGTTTTTATGAATAGTGGCTGCCCATTTGTTTAAATCGAGTGATTTTTCGGTTTCAGTATGAGGAACGCCCAAACCTCCACCAATATTTATCATATCCAAGTCCGGTAATTGTTCAATAAACCAATGGCTGGCTTTTAGCACGTTGGATAATTGTTCCAGTTCGGCATCGAGATAACCGCAACCGGTGTGGAAATGTAGTCGAGTGATTTTAAGCCCATGTTTTTTGGCAATTTGCAGAGCTTTTTCAAATTGTTCCCGATAGATTCCGAATTTGGTGATATTTTCACCGCAGTATTGCAGTTTTTCATTATTGGTACGGCAAATTCCGATGGCTGGATTGATACGAATACCAATCTCGCTATTCGGCTTTAGTTGTCCCCAACTATCAATGCTGTGCAAGCTGTCGCAATTCATCAGGAGTCCTGATTTCATTGATAATGATTGCAAGTCCGCTTTGGATAAACTGCTTCCTGTATAAGAAATTTCATTGGCACCAAAACCACAAGAAATTGCTAAATCGGCTTCTGCCGGAGAACAAGCATCAATTCCGCAAAGCCCTGATGTTTTTAAAAATGTCAGCAAAGGAGCAAAACGATTCGCTTTCATTGCGTAAAAGATTTTGTGCTTGTTTTTAAAACCATTCTCGTTAAGAGCTGATTTCAGCCTTTGCAGATTATTGATGACTCTTTTGGAATTGTAAATAAAACAGGGTGTTTCCAGTTGGTTTGCCAGTTGCTGAACTTGTCTCTCAGCAAATTGCAAGTTGTTGTTGTGATAGTGCAGGTCATTTCTTTCCCACCATTGCATGGATTTCATAGCTAGGGTCCGCTCAGTTTTTTCAAGGATGATAAGGTTTCATTCGTCAAAGGCATCTCTTTTCTGCCAAGAATTAAACCACGACAGTTGGCTGAACCACAGGAACAATGAAACTGTTTGTAAAGAACATCTTCAGTACTCGCATAATCCATATACAAAAAACTATTCGCTTTGATTTGGCGTAAGGCTCTTACAGTGCGGTTTTTCATATCGACAATGACATTCGGATTGCAGGAATGCAGCAGATATCCGACAAAGTATAAATCCAACAAGTGATTGGTTTCATCAATTTGTAAAGTGTGTTGAGTGATTTCTTGAGTTACTTCCCCATGTATTTTGGCTAGTAATTCTCCTTTTTTAAAAGGTTTATAACAAAATACTCCTTTGCCTTCGATACCATTTTTATCAACGACTTTAAAGTCTTTTGCTTGTGGAAACCATGGGTCGTCTCCGTATTCTTTAGGATATAACATGATGTTTTCTCATAAAATGTTAGTAAAAATACCCTTTCTGTGAATTGGAATTATTTCAGCCAAATCAATTTCGCCTTATACTCTTAAAAAAAAAATAATTAAAGTAAAATTTCATCTGCGATATCATTTTATTTACAATTTTTTTGCGTATTTTTTGGCAAGAAAAAGCTTTAAAAAACTAATGATTTAACATGTTGATTTTAAATGGATTTAATTAATAGAAGATAATGGAGTAAAATCAAGGTTGCAACCTCGAAATTTTATGTGATAGAAAATGTCACAGCTTCAAAATCAGTAGATTTTTATTATAAATACAGGAAGTATTTTGAAAATCAAATTATAATATCGGCTTTATAAATTTTAAATTGAAAATATGGCATTACATTTAACTCAAGCAGCAGCGGAGCGAATTGTAAAATTCCTGCAAAAAGATTCTGAATCCGTGGGTTTTCGCGTGAATGTGGTTAAAACAGGATGTTCCGGTTGGGGTTATGAAGTGGAAATTGCTCATCAAATTTCTGATGATGAGGTGGTTTTTCAGGATAAAGGAGTTGA
The DNA here is from genome assembly GCA_041395445.1 of Gammaproteobacteria bacterium. NCBI lineage: Bacteria > Pseudomonadati > Pseudomonadota > Gammaproteobacteria > Gammaproteobacteria bacterium. The sequence goes on from JAWLAO010000007.1 coordinate 118,238, forward strand.
TTTGATTGTTTCACAAGAGGCTTTGGAATTGATTGACGGAACAGAAATTGATTTTGAACAACAAGGTATCAATCACGTTTTTGTTTATCACAATCCTAAAGCCACTGGTGAGTGTGGTTGTGGTGAGAGTTTTACAGTTAATTAATTCTCAAAATACTTAAATCTTCCCAACTTCATACCATTTTCTCAACCAGCGATCCAGCGGATAGAGAATTTTATAAAATGCCGGTACAACCAGAAGTGCCAGTATGGTTGAACTAATCAGTCCACCAATGATTGATAATCCAACCGGAGAGTTTAATTCGTGTCCGGCACCACTTCCAAAAGCTAATGGAATCATTGCTCCGACCATTGCAAAAGTGGTCATCAAAATAGGTCGGAGTCGTTTTTCACCCGCCTGAATCAATGCTTCATCAATCGTTTTACCTTGTTTAATGGCTCTGTTGGCAAAATCAACTACCAAAATAGCATTTTTACCAACCATTCCCAAAAGCAAAATAATCCCAATCATGACAAATAGTGAAAAATTATTGCCACTCAAACCCAACGCCGTTATAACGCCGGTAAATGCCAATGGCATGGTAATCATAATAATAATCGGTTGCACCAGAGATTCGTACAATGCGGCAAGAATCAGATAAATCAGAATGACCGCCAAGCCAACCGCTGTGCTGAATGAAACAGCAGTTTCTTTCATTCTTTCAACATCCCCTGAAAATGTGTAGTTATAACCTTTTGGAAGAATTTCGGGAAGTTTTTCTTCGACTTGCTCAACAATGCTATTGAGGGGAACTTCTTTCAGGTTGCTGCTAATCATGACTTTTCTTTCCCTGTCAAAGCGATTGACAGAGGCTATAGAACTCCCTTGTTCGATATTAATTAAGCCATCGAGGAAAACATATTCACCATTCGCACTTCTGATTTGGAGTTTTTTAAGGCTTTCCATATCGGCTCTGTTTTGGTCATCAAAACGTAAAGTGATGTCATATTCGCGACCTTTTTCCTCATAGTTGCTGATTTCAATATCGCTGGAATAGTTGGACGATAACAGAGTTGCAATTTGTGCGGCAGTAATTCCAAGTCTGGCAGAATTATGTCTGAGAATAGAAATGGTAATCTCTGGCTTGCCATCCTGATAATCGCTGTCAATATCAACAGCGCCTTCAAAACCACCAAGCATTTGAGAAACTTCATTTGAAATTTCCTTGAGTTTATCAAGGCTGTCACCTGTGATAACGATTTGTACCGGAGCGTTACTGGTTCCTGTATTTATTGGCGGAATTTTCTCAACCGCTAAGGTCATGTCTTTAATAAAGTCTAACTTTTCGCGGTATTGGTTGATAATTTCAACTTGTCCAATGCTACGCTCAATCACCGGTTTTAATTTGATGTAAAGCAAACCTTTGTGTGATTCGTTGGAATCGGTATAGCCAATGCTCAATGCATAGTATTCAACATTTTCATCTTTCTTGATCAGTTCAATGATGGGTTGCATCTTTCTTTGCATTTCCCCTAAAGATGTTCCGACTTCAGCTTTGGCGGTGATTTGAAACTCGCTGTTATCTTCGGTAGGTACAAAATCCATCCCGACATTAAATATTTTACCGGACAGAATTAACAAGGCAAAGGTCACTAAAACAGTGATATATTTAAAACGAATCAACGGCTTGAGAATGGCAACATAGCCGTTATCCAGTTTTTTTAGGTATTTCTCTGTCACCGCATGAAATTTGGATTCTTTGTGTTGTAACACTCTGGCACTCACTGATGGAATCAGCATGATTGCGACCAAATAAGAAATCACCACGCCGGAAGCTACAGTGATCGCAAAAGCGTTAAAAAACTTACCAACCATTCCGCTCATAAAAGCGATGGGAATAAATACAGCCAATAACATTGCAGAAATTGCCAGTAATGAAAAGGCAATTTCATGGACTCCTTCATAAGTGGCTTTGAAAGATTCGACGCCGGATTCCATCTTTTTGCTGATGTTTTCAATCACCACAATGGCATCGTCAATAAAAATACCAATTGCCAATGTTAAACCTATTAATGTGAGTTTGTTCAAATCATAACCAAGATAATTGATAATGGCAAAAGTTCCGATAATTGATGTTGGAATCGCCAGAGCAGAAACAATGGTCGCCGTGATATTTCTAAGAAAAGTGAACACAATAACAATCGCCAGAATAGCTCCAAATATCAAGTCAAATTTAACCTGATTGACGCCTTGCAGAATTTTATCGGATTGATCTTTAATGAGTGTGAGTTCAAAATCATCACCTGCAGTCTCTTTCAAGTTCGGAAAGATTCTTTTGGCTTCATTGATGATTTCGATGACGTTGGTTCCCGGTATTTTCATCAGGTTTAGCATCACACCTTGCTTTCCGTTAAAAGTGGAAATACTCACTTCGTCACTCAATCCATCATAAACCTGAGCGATATCTTGAAGTCGTAAACCGGGGCGAATTTCAATGTCTCTCAATGTTTGAATTGATTTGGCATCTCCCTGAAATTTAATAATTAATTCCTGAAGATTGTTAATGCTCTTACCTGAACTGGACTGAAAGTTTGCCGATGCAATAATTGTCTGTAATTCTGAGGAAGAAATTTTGTACTTGTTGAGAAGATAAGGGTCAACCATAATGCGTATCTCACGATCACGGTAACCATCCATATCAACATCGCCGACATTGGGAATTCTTTGCAATTTCGGTTTGATTTTTTCATCCACTAATTGCATTAATGTTGATAAGTCTCCGCTTTTGCTACTAATGAAAACACTTATCGCTTCACCGGCAGTACTGATTTTTTGTACTAACGGAGCTTCACTGTCATTTGGAAGAACGACCCCTCCAATCTTTTCCCTGACATCATTTGCAGCAGCTTCCAAATCTCTTTCCAGTTCAAAATGCACCACTACAAAACTCACTCCGGCATAACTGGTTGAAAACAGTTTGTCGATTTGGTTAATACCGGAGACAGCCTCTTCAATTTTGTCAGTAATTTTCGATTCTACAGTTTTAGCATCCGCACCCGGGTAAACTGTTTTAATGGTGATAATAGGAAAGTCAACATTTGGAAATAATGCCAACGGCATAGTTGTGTAGGATTTCAAGCCAAAAATAATTAACGCCATTACTGCCATTAAGATGGTAATTGGTCTGTTTATTGCAAACTTATACATAATTTAACGATTCCTGATTATTTATTCAGTAGCAGACGTAATAATTTTTCCTTCACCAAACATACCGACTTTGATGCCCTCTACAAAAACTTGAGCATATATTTTTCGGTTGTCTTCATTGGCCTGAGGATAAATTCGGTCAATTTTGGCTTTGTGTTGTTTGGAATCACCGTCAACGGTAAATATGAATGAATCACCTATCTTGACTTGATTGTTATACTTTTGATCAAACTCGGCAACGAGAACTCTTTGACTCGGACTTTGTATGGTGAAAGCAGTTTTAATCATCTGTCCGCTGACAACATCTCCCGATTCAATATATCTGTGAGTGATCACTCCATCGAAAGGGGCTGTCAAAATGGTTTTGGCAAAAATTGTTTTTTCATACTCAATTTTTGCAAGAAGACTTTCGTATGCAAGAGCATATTTATCCAGCTGAGATTTGTCGATGAGCTTTTTTGCATACAAATCTTTATGGCGTTCATATTCCAGTTTGGCGTACTTCAGCTCAACCTTGGTTGCGTTGTGTGTAGCAATCAAGTCATCGCTGACCAAAGTGGCAAGAACATCGTCTTTTTTCACTTCGCTCATGATATCCGCATTGATGTCTTTGACAATTCCACTATAACTAAAAGCCAAGTTGGCATTTTGTCTGGCGTGAACGGTAAATGTTGCATAAACCTCTTCTGCAAAGAGTTGATGGCTGAAAAGGAACAGGATAATTAATAATGATTTCTTCATTTTTTTATTTCGATAAGATTAAACAGGGTGTTGATATAATTTTTAAATTCTTTTTTGGTGTCTGTGTTGGTCAGCCAAGCTCTGAGCATAGCTCCGGACTCACTAATCATGATGCCGCCGATGAGGTTTTTGGACTCAGGAATAATTTCATTCTTCTCGATTCCTTCATTAATGATGTCGGTCAGCATGGATTTCATAAATGAATTGCACTCGGCATTAAATTGATGCATTTCATCCGCATTTGAATCAGACAAAGTGATACTGACAAACTCTTTGTAGGTTTCTAAATGTTTGGAATAATCTTTATCCTCTTGGAGTAAAAAATCCATGAGATAAAAAACTTTTTGTCTGGTTGATGTGTTTGAATCAGTTCGAGAAGCGATATCCTGCTGATGCTCAGCCATCAAGTTTCTGATGATTTCATAGACAACATCTTCTTTTTTTGAGAAGTATTCATACACCGTTCCTTTGCCAATTCCTGCGGTTTTTGCAATTTCAGCGACGGTTAAATTCTTTAAACCTTTTTCCAAAAGTAATTCTGTGCATGCAATTGCAATGTCTCTGCGTTTTTTGTCTTTATCTACAATTATAGCCGTAAATAGTTTATCCAAAATAATAAATGACCGATGGTCGGTCATTTTTAAATTTTACAGATTCAGAATCTAAATTCAATATTTATTTTGAAATATAAATCAATAACTGAAATTTAACTTGCTGATTAAAGCCGGAGAGATTATTGATAATTCTTTTGCATTTGCTCGATGGTTAATTTGACTTTTTCTCTGAGAGAATCCGGGCTAAGCACCGTGATATTTTCGCCATAGCGTAAAATATCCATCACCAACTCAGTGTCGTTGTTATAAGGCACTTCAAGGAATAACGAACCATCTTTCAATTCCATCAAATTTTGTTTGGAGTGCCATTGCTCTTTGGCAACCCAACCTGCGACTTGCTCCGACACTTTGAGGCGTGCGGTGTACTTCGGTTCACCGGAGAAAATTCCATAAGAGCCACTAAAATGCTCTTTCAGAAGTTTTTGATTGACCTCAATTGCGGGTTCATCGCAAATTTTACAACTGACAATTTGTTCTAATGCAAAGCTACGAATCGCTTCGCGTAAATGACACCATGAATCCAGATACCAGGCGTTTTTGTAGTTCGTTAATTTCAATGGTGAAATGCTTCTTTGGCTGGTTTCTTTTGTTGAGCGAGCCAAATATTCGATTTGTAGTTTTTTACCGTTCTGCAATCCTTGAAAAACTTGTGAAAAAATTTCCGGATCGGCTTTTCGGAACAGTGCATAAATGATTTGAATGTTTCTCTTATCCTTGATGCCGTGTTCTTTCAGCAGATTGGAGATGTTATTTAGCAAGCGTAAAAGAGGTTCTTTCAACAGACCTTTTTGTATATCTTCAAGAAGATGACTTGCCATTAAAAGAGCTTCAATTTCATCAGATTGCAATCTCAATCCGGGCAGTTCAAAGGAATCATCACCATGATAATAAAATCCACCGTTGTTGGCATCGGTCTCAATAGGAGCACCGTAACCATCGCGTAGGTCACCAATGGTTCGATAAACCGTTGCAATGGAACACTCAAGGCGTTCGGCAATGTATTCCTTGCTTATCGGATATTTCGCAGCTTTCAACATTTGATCCAAAAGATAGATTTTATCGTGTTTTTTCATAGCAAACTAAGTTTGGTTTCATTTTGAATTACTAGGCATTTTATACCATAAGTTTACAATGATGTTGTAGAAAAACTTTGCTAAGGTTTGAATTGGTAAATATTATTTTGAAACATAAGAGAGGTTTATACGCATAAGCGATATTGACCGAATTTAAGTAATATCGTAAACTCAAAGATTAAGAATGAAGAGGGATGGAGTCAAATGTACAAAGAAATTATCGATTTCTGGTTTGAAGAAATTGAGCCCAAACAATGGTGGCAAAAAAGCGAGGAATTTGACTCGTTGATTGAAAATCGTTTTGGAACGATACATAAACAAGCCATTTCGGGAGAATTGTTTCAATGGCGAGAAACATCTGTAGGAAGTTTGGCTGAAATCATTATTTTGGATCAATTTTCTCGTAACATGTTTCGTGATAAACCAGAGTCATTTGCTTATGATGCAATGGCTTTGACTCTTTCTCAAGTTGCAATTTCCAAAGGTTTTGATACGGAATTATCTCAAGCTCAGTGTGTGTTTATGTATATGCCGTTTATGCATAGTGAATCTCAGCTGATTCATGAAGAAGCTGTCAAACTTTTTACAGCTTTGGGAGTTGAAAGTAATCTGGAATTTGAGTACAAACATAAAACAATTATTGATCGGTTTGGTCGTTATCCTCATCGCAACGCAATATTAGGTCGTCAATCGACTGAACAAGAGATTGAGTTCCTTAAACAACCCAATTCCAGTTTCTGATTTTTTTAGCGTATGACAACAATCACTATAAATCCAAAACTCAAGGCCGATACTTTTGAACTTGGTCAGCTTAACGAACAAACATTATTGTTGATGAATAATTCTTTAGTTCCGTGGTTTATTATTTTACCAAACACACAAGAAACAGAACTTTTTAAATTGGATAAGGCTGAAAGAGCCAAACTGGATAAAAATATTGACTTACTTTCAGGGCTTCTTGTTAATCATTTCAAAACCGACAAACTGAACATAGCAACAATTGGCAATATTGTTTCGCAGATGCATGTTCATATTATTGGCAGAAGTGTTGATGATGCTTTCTGGCCGGGAGTGGTTTGGGGTCGTGTTGAAAAAACCGAGTACAAAAAAGAAGAAGTAGAAAGACTGATACAATTATTATTGCAAGAGTTTACGAATCATTTCTGTAAAGCTCACATCTAAATTTGCAAAGATGAAGAGCAGAAAATACTGCTCTTCATTTTAGAGATTTATGCAAGTGCCTTACTGATATATTTTTCAATATCTTTCGGTTTGGTGGTTGGAGCAAAACGCTTAATCGGTTGTCCGTCTTTACCAATTAGAAATTTGGTGAAGTTCCATTTGATTTTTTTCCCAAGTGTTCCTCCCAATTCATCTTTGAGATATTTGAATACAGGATGAGCATCATCACCATTGACGTCGATTTTATCGAACATTTTGAAGTCAACACCATAATTTTTGACACAAAAACTGGCTATTTCTTCATTACTGCCCGGGTCTTGCGATGCAAATTGGTTGCATGGAAAACCGAGAATTTCCAATCCCTGATCTTTGTAGTCCTCATATAATTTTTGCAAACCTTCAAACTGTGGCGTGAGTCCACACTTGCTCGCTGTATTAACAACGAGAACCACTTTATCTTTGTAATCGGACATTGAAACATCGTTGCCTGAAATATCGGTTGCGGAAAATTCGTAAAACTTACTCATAAATGTCTCCAAAAAGTTTAAGTTCATTATATGGGGAGAGATTCTTACAAATCAATAATGAGAATCAATTGCAATTAGAAAGCTCTAAACAATTTCAAAATCGTGAGTGATTTCGACAGTTTTCTCTAGCATTGCTGAAACCGAACAATACTTTTCAGCAGAAAGTTTAATCGCGCGTGAGACTGACTTCTCATCCAAATCTTCACCGGAAACTATAAAATGAAGGTGGATATCCGTAAAAATACGCGGGAACTCATCACGACGATTGGCAGTTGCCTTGATTTCGAGTTTAGTGATTTCCTTTTTGGATTTGGATAAAATTAATTTGACATCAATTCCGGCACAACCCATTAAACCCAGAAGCACCATTTCCATTGGTGAAGGTGCGCACTTTTCTCCGTCTTTGACAGTTGGTGCATCCATTATAACAGACTTGTGACTATCGGTTTTTCCGACAAAAGTATAATCTTGAAGCCAATGTGCTGTGACCGTTTGAGCCATTTTAATATTCTCCGATTGATTTAAAACTGAATATAGCGATAATAGTTCCAATAATTTTTTCTACAAGTCCTATCTTTCAGAAAGTGAAAAAAGTTGATTAAAATCAGATATATTCTTCCTGTTTTGATAATAATTTTTAGCTCCTGGTTGGTTTCGGTTTCTTTGACTCGAATACGAATTCAGACCGAAGCTGAAAATAAATTATTGAATTTACAAAAAGAAATTTCACCGTTTGTGTGGAATTTTGAGAGTGATTCTGATGTGGTATCATCGTATTACAAGTACTGGCAATATCGACAAGAGAAAGGTCTGTTGGGTGCCAAAAAAGGTAGTAATCCGCGAATTTCACTGAACTTTTCTTCCGAAATTATCAATAGTGGTATTCATGGAAACATAATCATCAAATCACCGCAAAACATAGATGCGAAGCTGCTCCTTCAAGCGAAACAACAACTGGATGATGATTATTTTTATTACAGCTATAACATTCCGTTGCAAGATAAAGAAAACCATATTGATTTAACAAAGTTGAGTTGGATTGGTCTGAGTGATATTTCAGAAGAAAAGAAACCCTTTAAATGGGGTAATCTGTCGCAAAAGATTTCTTCAATTGTTCTAATATTCGAAAATCCCAATGCGGATATTATACTTGATGAAATTTTATTACCATATTCTTCAACACCAATGACTGAGGCGACAACAGCAATTAATTGTGATGGTGATAATATCGAGACTAAAAATATACTTTTGTCAGATATCAATATTTTTGAATTGCAAGAGTACTGTCTTTTTCCGTCAAAATATATGTGGCTGAAAAGTCATTTGATAGAGAAATTTCCTGAAAGTATTCTAACAATTAAAGGCATAAGTTCATGGCAAAGTCCGAAATTACATAAAATCAATCATCAGTATAGTTCAATAGAGTCAATAAACGCTGTTTTGTATGCGTATGTACTACTTGTGTTGATTATTGTTTATTGGGTCTTTAGCAGAAAGCCAAAAGTCATAGACTCTTGGGTTTCAACTATTAGTGAACCTAATTTATTAAAATCCTGGCTATTTATTTTATCACCAACAATTCTGCTTTTCATTCCGATGCTTTGGATGAATCAATTTAACTTGGCGTTTTTGAATGCATTTCCTCAATACTTTGTTTGGGCAATGGTTCAGCAGTTTTTTCTGGGGTTTATACTGTCAGAAAAAATCTTTTTCACAAAAACATGTCATCGTTTTTATTCGGCTTTGGCAGCCTCTTTAATTTTTGCAACACTCCATTTGCCATCTTTTGCCATGTTTGGATTAACATTTGTTGCCGGATTATTTTGGGCTTATAGCTGGCTCAAATTTAAGAGATTGCTGCCTTTGGCTCTGTCTCACTCTTTGCTAGCACTAGTCTTGTATGCAATTATAGATGAATCGGTGCTCTATTCAGCAAAAGTGTTTCAATGGTTCTGGAAATAATTTGTGCAAATTTACACATTGATAATTATTCTCATCTCCTTATAATTTGAAGCTCGTGGGTAAACGCTACGACTTAGGTCTGGTCAAAGCCTAGACAGTAGCTATTTTAGTGGGATTGCACGGCTCCACGGCTGTGCGTTAGCCAGTTACACCGCCCGGTGTAGCTGGCTTTTTTATTTCCGGCATTTGTAAAAATCCAGAAAAAATTTGTAACCTTAAGCCTTATCTTTCGTCATTTATTTATAAATATTTCATACATCTTCTGTTTTTGTGTATATTTCATGTACATACGTTTATGAATAATAAAAATGACAAACTCTTCAAATACTTGTCCTAATTGTGAAAGTGTCAATTCACCGGAAGCTAATTTTTGCCTCAACTGTGGGCAAAAAAGAAAACTAAGAATACTCAGTGTCTGGTCGATTATTTCCGATTTTTTCTCAAGTATTTTTAATTATGACTCCAAAATCTTTACCACCTTGCGTGGTGTCTTTATCCCGGGGTTTTTAACAAATCAATTTCTAACCAATAAAAGAGTTTCCTACTTTCCTCCGGCACGGACTTTTATCTTTCTGATGTTTATATTTTTTGCCATGTTGTTTAAGGAATCCGGGCAATTAACTCTACAGAGTTCAACCAATGAAAATGATGATGTGGTGATTACAGGCGGTGGTGATGATAGTATTTATGACCTTATGGAACAAGGATACGTTGAACTGAGATACGATAAACTTATCTCAAAATTACGATATGAATTTAATAATCAAATTGAACTCTCTGAGAAGAAAATAAAGGTTTTGGAAAAAAGCCAAAGTGAGAAAGTTAAAAGTGTTCTAAAGTCCTCACCGGAGTCATTAAAAGAACAAATCCAACAACTGAAAGAGTCGATTGTAAAACTGGATGAAATTGAGAAGGACCTGAATATTGATCGAACAAAAACAACCAACATTAAGCTCGTATCAACAAAAACTTATGATATTAACATTTTTGATATCAGTAATATGCCTATCAATCAGTTGATTGAAAAATATGAAGTGAGTGGTTTTTTTGAAACTTTATTAATGAATCAGGCCTTGCGACTCAATAAAAATGCCACTGCATTTCGGGATTTCATAGTAAAAAATCTTCCTTGGGCTATATTACTTGAAGTGCTGTTAATCTCAATGGTTGGCAAGCTGTTTTATATTCGTACAAAGAGAAAATATGTCGAACATTTTGTTTTCTTTTTGAACCTCCGATCGATGATCTTTGTCACAGGAATTATAGCAATTCTGCTTCCATTGAGTTATGGATATTGGTTTTGGAGTATATTGGCAGCACTCATTTGGCTATTCAGTTTTATATCCATGCTAAAAGTTTACCGCCAATCAATTTTTATGACTTTACTAAAAAACATTGGGTTGGTCTTTTTTGATACGGTTATTTTATTCCTCTCTATCATTTTGGTCGTGATAGCCAGTTCACTCTTATTTGGAAATATTTAATGTACGATAAAATTACAATCAAGGACATCATCAAAGCTAGTCATGATGTTTATAAATTTCTTAAACCAACTCCGTTAAGACATTATCAGATTCTCAGTGATATGCTGGGTACAGATGTATGGCTCAAACATGAAAACCACAACCCAACCTGTGCTTTTAAGGTTCGGGGTGGAATTCATTTAATGTCCACTCTTACTGAAGAACAAAAACGTAACGGTGTATATACAGCTTCTACTGGAAACCATGGGCAATCGATAGCATTTTCAGCCCAAAAGTTTGGTGTAAAAGCCAATGTTTTTGTCCCAAAAGGTGCAAACCCCGGTAAAGTGGAATCCATGCGAGCTTTTGGAGCCAATGTTGAATTTTACGGAGATGATTTTGATCAGGCGAGGGCAGGAGCACTACAAGCGGCACAAGAAAACAAAGGAATGTTCATCGGCCCGACTGATGATGTTTTGATAAAAGGTGTCGGAACTTATGGTTTGGAAATCATCAATGAATTACCGGATGTGGACGTCATTATTGTTCCGGTTGGAGCCGGAAGTGGCGTTTGTGGGACAGCGATTGTTGCAAAGTCGATTAATCCTAAAATCAAAATCATCGGTGTTCAATCCGCACAAGCCCCGGCTCAACAACTGAGTTGGAAGATCTCAAAGCTCATAGAAGCCGAAAACCACACAATTGCAGAGGGCGTGGCGACCGGTGTACCGTTTATGAATACACAGGAAATTATGTGGGAACTGGTTGATGATTTTGTGCTGGTTGATGATAAAGAAATTATTTCAGCCAATAAAACTCTAATTGAAACCACTCATAATTTAATTGAAGAAGCATCGGCGGCAACTTTTGCCGCTGCTTTGAAATTAAAGTCAGCACTCAATGGCAAAAAAGTTGTCCTGGTGATGAGTGGCGGAAATATTTCAATGAAAAATTTATCAAGTTTATTCTCAATGGCATAATTCAGAAAGATTTCAGAAGTTATACAGGTTTAAAAATTACCAATTTTTATAATTGATTCATTTTTAACAGTCAAAACCATGAAATTCAAAATTCTTCTTTCATTATTATTGGTTTCACCAATTATCTTTTCTGCAACAATTATTGTTGATGATACTGTCGGCGGTTCTATCAACTCTAACGGGTTGTGTTCGATTACTGAGGCTATTGTTGCTGCTAATACAGATTCTGCTGTGGATAGTTGTCCGGCAGGTGATTCGGGAAATGATACTATTGAGTTGAGTGTTAATATTGTTCTAACGGAGCAGTACGAGAATATTGACACCGGCAGTCCAGGTGACTCAGGACGAACCGGAACGCCGGGCATCACTTCAATAATTACAATTGATGGCATGGGACATACACTGGAGCGAGATAACTCACTGGCTTGTAATGAAGATTCAGTTTCTGATGCTACAGAATTCAGGCTTATGCGGGTCTCACCAAGTGGCGAATTATATTTGCAGGATATTACTTTGAAATATGGTTGCGTGAACGCGGATACAAGTCTATTCAAATTTTATGGTGGCAGCATATTAAATGATAATGGAATCCTCGAAATCACCAGAAGTAAAATATCAGAAAATCAGGCAAAATTTGGCGGTGGTGTATATAACACAGGTGACATGGAAATTAGAGATAGTGACTTTTCGTCCAATTACGCCGAAACAGGTGGAGGAGCTATTCACCATGCATCCGGAGTGATATCACAGATCAATAATAGCAGGTTTTATAATAACCAAGCAGGTAACAATGGAGGTTGTATAAGGAATACAGCATCTATTACCAATATAAGCCAGAGCGTTTTTACAAATAATACTTCATTCTATGGAGGTTGTATTAGAAATGACTTTAACGGTACTATAACAAACCTATACAACAGTACTTTTTCAGGAAATATAGGTTCAACATCTGGTGGTGGAATCTCAAATACGAGCGATATTGTTCTTATGAAGAATATAACCTTCTCAAATAATTCATCAGGAATCTTAGCCGGTGGCGCAATCAGCAATCTGACCGGAGGTGTTATCCAGTTGTTTGCCAACTCATTATTTGTGAATAACGTGAGTGGCTCGGGAGGTGAAGATTGTGAGAATAGTGGAAGTATAGTCACAAGTAATAACAATATGTCCGATAATTTGTCAGGAGGTTGTCCCGGGTTATTAGGTACAGCTCTTTCAGCATCAACTGTTGGTTCTTTGGCAGATAATGGCTGTGTCACCCAGCTAGCGGGTGATAGGTGTGTCGGAACTCATGCCTTACTTGCTGGCAGTGAGGCAATTGATGCAGCTGTCAGTGGAACGGCATTCGATCAGAGGGGGTTTTCGCATGATGGCATGCGGGATATTGGAGCATTTGAATTCCTGACGGGCGAAGAGCGTTGTCTGAATTTAGGAATGGATACTTCAGGAGTTTTTAGCAAGTCCGTGGCTTCTGCTCATGAATTCAATCAATCTATTTTTTGTGCGAATCTGAATTCATCGACTACTGACACGATTAATTTCACAGCCGATATTGTCCTAAGCCAACTTATAGAAGATGATGTCACTTATGGTCATACCGGAACCCGTGCCGTGAAATCTCCAATGATTATTGATGGAGCGGGACACAGTTTGGAAAGAGATAATTCGCTGGCTTGTAATAATGATGATATTCAAAATGATTCTGAATTCAGATTACTAAGAGTGGATAGTAGCGGAGATTTGCAGCTGAAAAACATAGTGTTGAAGAAAGGTTGTGTCAATGGAGCTTTCAACGAGAACTGGTTCTATGGAGGCGCTATCTACAATTCAGGTTCGCTAGCGATGGCAAAGACTGCAATCTTATTCAACAAAGCGAATCGCGGAGCAGGGATTTATAATACCGGAACTTTGTCAACTCTCAGAAACAGTACTTTTTATAGTAATAACTCTGAATCCGGCGGAGGAGCAATGTTTAATGATAATGCTGTAACAACAATGAGAAATAATACCTTTTCCGGAAATGATTCCGGCAATGCTGCGGGTGGAGCAGTAGGGAATTCAGGAACCATTGACAGCATCAAAAATAATACATTTTCCGCAAATGGCAATAGTTCAGCCGGAGGAGCCATTGCAAATGTATTGAGCGGTACGATTTCATCATTGGAAAACTCCTTATTTCACAATAACTCAAGCAGTTCAGGTAATGATGATTGCTTTGACGATGGCAGTACATTCAGCGGTAGCAATAACATGTCTGACAATATTGCAGGAGGTTGTCCCGGATTACGTTTGACAACATTGACACCTTCTACTTTGGGGATTCTTGAAGACAATGGTTGTTCTACACCTTTAGCCAACGGTAACTGTATTCAGACTCATGCCTTATTGGCTGGGAGTGAAGCTATTGATGAAGGAGATGTGAATGCAACAACTCATGATCAAAGAAGTTTTCTTGCTAATGGTATTCGTGATATCGGAGCGTTTGAATATGAAGGAATCAATGATGTCATTTTTACAAATGGGTTTGAATTGTAAGATTTCTAATAAAAAATTCATAACTTTTTCAGAATTAAGTCAGGTTTGAATTTTTTAGAATTTTTATAATACAATGAATTTTTAAACGGTCAGAACTATGAATTATAAGTTTATATATTTTTTACTGCTGGATTCATCCACTGCATTTTCTGCAACGATTACTGATGATGACTCAGCAGGCGGAGCTATCAATTCGAACGGATTGTGCTCCATCACCGAAGCAATCGAAGCGGCAAACACAGACACTGCTGTTGGTGATTGCCCGGCTGGTGATGCAGGGAGCGATACCATTGAATTGACTGTGGGTGTTGTTCTGACTGAAAGGTATGAAAGTAGTGTCACTCATGGTGGAACAGGGACACCGGCTGTTGTGAGTGAAATTACAATTAACGGGAATGGATATACTGTTCAAAGAGATAGTTCACTTGCGTGTAATGATGACAGTGTTTCAGATGCATCGGAATTCAGGATATTCAGAGTCAGCGATTTAGGAACATTGAGTCTGAATAACATTAGGTTAAAGCATGGTTGTGTCAACGGAAATGGCGGTTCAATAAATAAATTTAAGGGTGGAGCTATTAAATCGGAAGGGACTTTGTCGATAGAAAATAGTGAAGTCAAATTCAGCTCAGCAAATGTCGGAGGAGGTATTTACAGTTCGGGTCCATTACCAGTTGTCAACAATAATATCATCTCAGATAATTATGCTTTTGCTGATGGTGGAGGAATACAAAACTTCGGTTCAATTACAATGTTCAGTAATAATATTGTCTCAGATAATAGTACTGGCAGTACAGATTCTGAAGGTGGTGGAATTTATCAGGGTAATGCAACCGTTGCATTATTTGATAACAACACGATTTCAAGAAATGGTGCTATTTATGGTTCAGGATTAATGAACAGAGGGATAATCAATGCATTGAATAATAGCACTTTCTATAACAATGAAGCATTGTATGGAGGAGGAATTCGTAATGCAGGAACCATTGTTGCAATTAATAACAGCACTTTTTCAAATAATGAAGGTGATGATAATGGTGGTGCTATTTCTAATATTGGCTCGATAGACAATATCAACAATTCATCATTTTTTGGAAACTTTGGAGGTCTGGCATCGGATGGAGGAGCAATTTACAACAGTGTTACGAATGCTATCACCTTAAACAATTCACTTTTCCACAATAATTCCGCCGATAATGGGGATGATTGTTACAGCACTCCGGGAAATATATTTACCGGAACAAATAATATGTCTGATAATAACTTTGGCGGTTGTCCGGGTCAATTACCAACCTTGTTGTCAACATCAACGGTAAATCCCATTGCTGATAATGGTTGTGTTGTCCCGACTGCCGATGGAAGTTGTACCAAAACGCATGCTTTGAACATGGATAGTGAAGCCGTTGATGAAGCCGTATCGGGAACAGCTAATGATCAAAGAGGGTTTGGTAATTTAGGTACACGGGATATTGGTGCTTTTGAGTATATGTCCCCAGCAGTACGATGTCTTGCACTAGGGATGGATGTGACTTCCGATTTTAGTAAAACAGTAACCTCTGCTCATGAACTGAATCAGGCAATTTATTGTGCCAATATCTTTACAGCAACAACTGATACTATCATTTTTGGGAATGATATAGTTTTAAAACGTGTTGAGGATAATGATGCAACTTATGGTCATACCGGAACCAACTCGATAAATAGTTCTGTGATTATTGATGGCATGGGCTATATTCTGGAAAGAGATAGTTTCCTGGGTTGTAACAATGACGGAATAACGAATGATTCCGAGTTTAGACTGCTTAGAGTGGGATCTGCCGGTGATCTGGACTTGAGTAATCTTGTTCTTAAACGTGGCTGTGTGGATGGAAATTCAAACACTGAAACTTTTTATGGTGGAGCCCTATTAAACTCAGGCGATTTGGTCATCGCAAAAACAGCGTTCCTAACCAATAAAGCTCATCGAGGAGGGGCTGTTTATAATGAAGGACTGGCTACTGCAATCAGGAAAACAACATTTTTTAATAATCAGGCAAATGCCGGTGGTGCCGGGTTCAATGCCGGAACTTTAACCAAATTAAGCAACAGCACTGTGTCAGGAAACTCGGTTGATAATCTTGGCGGAGGGTTCGCAAATACCGGAACACTCACCGAGATTCTCAATGTTACTTTTTCGGGGAATTCAGGAAATAATGGTGGTGCTGTATCAAACAGTTTAACCGGAGTGATTTCAAGTCTAAACAATTCTTTGTTTCACAGTAATTCAGCAACGACAAGCGGGGATGATTGCTATAACAACGGAGGCACTCAAAGCGGTAGCAACAACATGTCAGATAACGCATCCGGAGGATGTAACGGAATGTTAGCCACGATTTTAACACCTACAACCTTGGGTGGTTTGGAGGACAATGAATGCGTCACACCTTTTGCAAATGGAAACTGTGTAAAGACACATGCTTTACTGGATGGAAGCGAAGCCATTGACTTGGGTGATGCCAACTCAACAAACCAAGATCAACGAGGTTTTGCTGTCAATAATATTCGCGATCTTGGTGCTTATGAATATGACAGCCCTGATGATGATCGTATTTTTAAAAATGGTTTTGAGTAAGTACTTATTTGAATTAGTTATCGGTTTTTAATTTCCGATACAAAAACCGATTCGGGTGAACAGACTTTTGTAGTTGTTTGTTAAGTGCTAAGGGTTGTCCCAATATTTGATTACAAAGATATTCTGCAAGCAATGGGGCAGAGCAGAATCCACGAGAGCCCAATCCTGTCAAAATATATAAGTTATTGATTGGATTGGGTTTTGGATATTGCTTCCAATGTCTGCCGTGATGAATATCATGATAATCTTTGCAAAATTGCTTCTGGTCAATAACTGCACCGCAAACCGGCAAATGATCCGGTATGGTGACGCGAATCCCGGCACGAGTTTGATGGCTTTGGAATCTTAATAGTTCGGAATAGTGGTCGGTATCTTTCCAAAATTCAATATTTCTCTGCCAGTGGTCTTCTCCAGGAAAAGCCGGCTGAAACCATTGATTCTCAGGCAAATGATCAAAAGTTGCACCACAAGTTTGAACTCCATTCGATTGCGGAGTGATATAACCATCCGCGAGCTGAACATGAGGGCTTTTGGCAATAATAGAGTCTGAATTCTCAGTTTTAAAATAACTGATTTGACCATGCTTTGCCGTTAAAGGCAGATGATAATCAATGTCAGAGTTGGCTAAAAGCTGAACGACATTAATACCATTTGCCAGTATTAACGTCTTACATTTGTGTATTAATTCACCATTTGAAAAATGATGCCAGAGTCCATCTTCAAACAGAATTTTATCTATCTCAGCATTGATATAGTTGTCAATTTTTTTGAATTTATCTTCTGCATGACCTTGAGTATCCAACCAACCGGCTGAGGGATAAAGAATGCCTCTATCATGATATTTGATCAGTAATTCCGGCAGGTTGAATTTGTTCAGCAATTTATCCTGCCAGCTTTGTTGTTTCTCTGTGAAAGCCAGATGATGAACTCCAACCGGATGATAAAACTGATTTGAATAGTATCTGACAGCATATAAAAAAGCCGTGAGATAAAAACGAGCTTCTGGCGAATCATTCAAATCAAAAGAGGGCATGACCATCGCCTGGGGATTTCCCGAAGTTTCCAAACAAGGTTTAACTTGCCTGTCAATCATGGTGGCTTTTTTGCCATAAGAATAAAAACAATCGGCAATGCTCAACCCTGCAATTCCAGCGCCCAGAATGGTAATTTCATCTTTTTCCTTGACTGAAAATGTTTGCGCCCAAGGTTGTTTATCGAATATTTCGGTTTGTTCATCTTGAAATGTGGCAGTCAGCATTTCACGTTTTTTACCAAAACCTTTTTTCTTTTGAATAACAAAACCATTTTCCGTCAGTTGTTTTTTTAATGGTGCTGCAACAGAATATGTTGATAAGGTGGTTCCTTGATGTGAAAGTTGAGAAACTCTTTTAAAAAGTTTTTCAGACCACATTTGTGGGTTTTTACTCGGAGCAAAACCATCCAGAAACCATGCATCAATTTTGGCATCCAGGTTTTCAAAAGCATCGACACAATCACCGAAAATCAACGTTAATGTGCAGTTAAATTCTTCAAAGCGAATGCGATGAAAACCATAGGTTTTGATTTGGGGATATTTCTCCAGAAATATTTTTGTAAAAGGTTTGAGGGTTTCTATCGGTGATAAAATATCATCTAACTGCTGAATATCAAAAGGAAATAACTCACAGCTGATGTAGTGTAATTGCTGGTTTTTTTCATGGGTTTCATGCCAAAGTTTTAAAGTGTTTAGAAAATTAAACCCAACCCCAAATCCGGTTTCAGCAATGGTAAATACCGACTTTTTTTTCCAGTTCTGAGGTAAGTTATTTCCATCAAGGAAAACGTATTTTTTTTCTTCTAAACCATTGTTTGGTTGGAAATAGATGTCTTTGAAGTTATTTGAAAGAACAGAGTCGTCTTCGATTTGAACAATTGGATTTGTTGTAACTGCCAAAGGAAAAGGATTTTTATTCATGGATATTTATCGAAGCTTCAAATTTGATACTGTTATCAGATTGTTCAAAAACAGTATTGATAATCTCCGGCTGATTGTGAGCCTTTTTTAAAATATTCCCTAAAACTTCAAATTCTTTTTCATGATTTTTATTGCCTTGTAGTTTGAGTTTTTCTGACATTTCGTTGAGTTGTTTATCAACTTCTTTCGGGTCTCTTTTCAGCCTAATTATTTTCTCACGAATGCTATCAAACCATATTTTCTGTTCGTTAGTTGCATAAACAGCCCGGGATTTTATCAACGCTGCGTGTTCCCACAGCCATGCATGGTTGAACTGATAATCTTCAAATCCGGATTTGGTGACTACAGCTGTTCCAGAGTTTCCGTTTGGTCGCAATTGCATGTCAATTTGGTAAAGTGAGCCATAATAAGTTGGCAACGATAACATATTGATAATTCGTTTTATCCAGCGTATGACAAAACGATAATCCTCACCCGGCAACTCGTTTTGGGAAATAAAGACAATATCAAAGTCGGAGTTCAGATGCATATTCCCAACTGCGAGTGAGCCATAAGCAACTACTATTAAATCATTATTGCAAACTGAGGAAGGTAGTCTTTTTTGTGTTTGTTGCCATGATTGTTCAATCACATTTTTGAGAATAAACTCAGCAAGATTTGTTAATATTTTTGAGGCTTGAACAGCATTGATGATTTCATCAAAAAAAGCGGAAACAGTTTTAAATTGAATCATTTGCTTGAACTGACAAAGCAACTCATGGAACTGCTCTTCATCCTGAGATTTCTGTTTTCTGATTAATAAATCCCATTGCTCAGAAATGTGAAAATCATTGTTGTCAATAGTGTGAAATAAACTCTCCAGCAGCATCGGGTTTTTGGCGATGGAATCTGAAAAATAATGACTTTGGGAAATTTGATGAAGTAATTTTTCCAAAATTAAAGGCGATTCAATCAACATAGAAAGATAACTGCTTCTTTTACTGATGGCATTGATGATTTTCTGAAACCGCCCAATGATTTCATCTTGTTGGTTAAATGGAGTCAGTAATTGAGACATTGCATCCCATGTATCATAAATTTTATGTTTGATTGATTTCGGAAAATTTTTCTCAGCAACCTGGTCTTTGATTTTTTGAATTTCCGGGTTGTTTGTCGTTGGTTTGTTATTCTTTTCAGAGAACAATTGTTGGAAAATCTCGTTAACATTTGCTCGGTGAGTGCGCAATTCTTTTAACAAATCATCGGTATTTTTGAAATTCAAAGATAGCGCCAGAGTTTGTTGATCGTTTGGTAAATGATGAGTGCTGGTGTCATTGATGATTTGGCAAAGATTTTCCAACCGACGAAGAAACATCCATCCATCTGACAGCTTTTCAAATTCCTCAGAGTTGAGGTGTTTATATTGCTTCAACTGCTGAAGTTGAAACCACAAATCATTGCCGCGAAGTTGTTGATTTCTGCCGGCAAATGTCAGTTGCAAGGTTTGTACAATAAATTCGATTTCGCGGATTCCGCCTTTTCCGAGTTTAATATTGTCTAAATCTTCAAGCTGTTTTCTGATAATTTGCTGTTTGATTTGCCGTAAGGACTCATAAATATTGTAATCCAGATATTTACGATAGATGAAAGGTTGAATACTTTGTATGGTTTTCTCACCGTTTTCAATATCTCCGGCGATGCAGGAAGCCCGAAGCCAGGCATAACGCTCCCAGTCTCTGCCTTCGGATTCGAGATAACGGATTAAATAATCCGTGGTACAAACCAAAGGTGAAGCACTGCCGAAAGGACGCAAGCGCATATCTACCCGATAGACAATTCCATCAGTTGTGGTTGTTTCCAGAATTTGAATAATTCGTTGTCCCAAGCGCTGAAAATAGCTCTGAGCATCAGTGCATTTCCGACCATTGGATTCACCGTTTGCGGTGTAACAAAAAACCAAATCCACATCCGAAGAATAATTCAGCTCATTGCCTCCGAGTTTTCCGAGAGCAAAAATAATCAGTTTGGCAGTATTGCCATCATTGATAATTTGTCCGAATTTCTCTTCATGTTCGGTGAGTGCGTAATCATAAGCCTTGCGAATTAGAAGTCGTGCCAATTGACTGGCGAGTTTTAAGGTTTTCAGTAAATCGAAGTGCTTTAAATCCTGAACGGCAATCAAAGCCAATCGTGATTGCCGATAGTTTCGCAACAGAGAAAAAATATCAAGGTGCGTATTTTGCCGTTGAAAATCATCCCAATCAGATTGCAGATTCAACTCATTACTCGACATTCCATTTAATGCCGGATATTTATCAAACTGATTCTTTACAAATGGGCTAAGTTCGAAAATTTCCATGGAAAAGAAATTTTACCGAGCTTGCAAGTACGCTTTCTCAGATACTTCCAACCATTTTCGGATTTTCTCAGCAAAGGTTTTATAAGATTGATAAATCTTTTTGCCCATTTCGGATTGATTACCTAACTCTTCAGCAACATCATGAGCATGTTTTTTCAGCTCTTCTAAAACTTCATCGGGAAACTTACGGAGATCAACTTGATGTTCGTTGACGAGGGTTTCCAAAGCGGTGTTATTCTTCGCTGTATAATCTGCCAGCATATTTTGTGTGGCAGCCATACAAGCGATACGAATAATTTCCTGCAAGTCATTAGGCAGGGAATCATAAGCCTGCTTATTAACAATTCCTTCTAGACATGCTGTTGGTTCGTGCCAACCCGGATAATAGTAGTATTTTGCCGCTTGATACAAACCAAACGCCAAATCATTATAAGGTCCAACCCACTCAGTGGCATCGATATTTCCGGTTTGCAAAGAAGTGAATAATTCCGAGCCGGGTAGTAATTTGGGCGAACCACCGGCGCGAGCAAGAACATCACCGCCAAGCCCGGGAATTCGCATCACCAATCCTTTCAAATCGTCTTTAGTGTTGATTTCCTTGTTAAACCAGCCACCCATTTGCACGCCGGAATGACCCACCGGGAATGGAACCAAATTATGCGGTTCATAAAGTTCTGTCCATAACTCCATACCACCACCGTGATAAATCCAGCCGTTCATTTCTTGTGCGTTCATGCCAAAAGGAACAGCTCCGAAAAATTGAGCCTCCGGCACTTTACCTTTCCAGTAATAACTTCCTGCATGTCCCATTTCAGCGGTGCCGCTGGAAACAGCATCAAAAACTTCCAAAGGTGGAACAAGCTCACCACCTCCATAAACAGTTATTTGCAGTCGTCCACCACTCATGGAATTGATGATTTCTGCCAGAAAATTAGCTCCAGTTCCCAAACCCGGAAAATTCTTGGGCCATGCAGTCACCATTTTCCACTTGTAGGTTTTTGTATCAGCTGTGGTTGAATTCGTACAATCCTGAGCTTTCGGTTTACAAGCTGAAATCGCTCCTGCAACAGCACTCACGCCAAGAGCTTTGACTAAATTTCTTCTTTTCATTGTTTTATTTACACAAATTTCTGATGGATTGTTTAGCCACATTAATCATTTTTTCAACTTCGGTGTTATCCATATAAATTTCCTCACCTGTTGCCGGGTTGACTCGTTTGACACGGCTTCGACTTTCTAAAGTTTGCAAGTTTTTCTTTGCAATCTCACAATTGGCTTGATCCTGAGCTTCTTTGGCTTTGGCTTGTTCATTGCGATTGAAATCTTCAACAGCTTGTTGATCGGGAGGTAATTCCTTATCTGTACTGGCTTCTTCGCTTACTGTTTCCTGTGGTTTTGGAGCTTTTGAGCGGATTTTTAATTCCTGTGCCTCTTTATTCTCCGGTTTTTTTTCGGAATAATGCACATTACCGTTTTCATCGGTCCATTTATAGTATTTCTGCTTGGCATTGGCAGTTGTGAATAATAA
This sequence comes from Gammaproteobacteria bacterium, assembly GCA_041395445.1. Classification (NCBI taxonomy): domain Bacteria; kingdom Pseudomonadati; phylum Pseudomonadota; class Gammaproteobacteria; species Gammaproteobacteria bacterium. Next base: position 140,933 of record JAWLAO010000007.1, read on the forward strand.
ACAAAGTGATACAAAAATAATGATTCTCATAGCAATCCTCAATAGAACGTGAATTCAGTGCTAGTTATAGCATAAATTGATAATAAATGTCTCTAGTCTATTGATTTCTGGTTAATTTTAAATTTTTCAGTAAGTTTTTTATTTAGATTTTGAATGGTGCTATGATAGCTGATAGTAAATATTTTGGAACTTCTATGAAACTGTTTTCTCTTCGCTTTTTAATGATTTTTTTGCTTTTATTTTCCGGACTTTGTATTGCGGGAAATACTCGATATGATAAAAAAATGTTGAAATTTCTGGAGTCCGGCTGGCAGGAAATTCAGGATTTGAGTTATGAAAACAAGGATGGAGAGCTGGTATCGGCGAGTGAGGCTTATCATTTGCAAGTCAAAGCCAAACTTGAAGAGTTACAGAAAGGTTTGCATAAAATCAAACGCTCAAAACTCAGTTCTGAACAACAAATCAACTATGATATGTTTGCACAAAAATTACATGACGAAATTGCTGATATAGACTTCAAGGAATACCAAATGCCCATCAATTCCGAAGGATCTTTTCATGTCAATCTGGCATTTATGGCTCAATATGCCAATCTGAAAACTGAAAAGGATTTTAAAAATTACCTCTCCAAACTCTCACAGGTGGACGATGTGATGCAGCAGAATATCGACAATATGCGAGCTGGTTTAAAAGAAGGAAGAACTCAACCCAAAGTTATCATTGAGCATTATCCGCAATTTATTCAGAAATATATTGTTGATGATGTTGAGGATTCGATTTATTTCAGTCCACTGAAAAACAAACCACAGTTCATTGATGAAAAGACATTCACAGAGTTTCAAAAACAGGCAAAAGATATCATTTCACAACAAATCCAACCATCTTACGCGAATTTCAAGGATTTTATGGTGAATGTGTATATTCCCAATGCGAGAGAGGATATTGCTGCAAGATCACTTCCTGATGGCAAAGCCTACTATCAGCAGCAGATTAAAGAATACACCACGCTGGAATTAACACCTGAGGAAATTCATCAAATCGGTTGGCAGGAAGTCAAAAGAATCCGCGCCGAGATGGAAGAAGTCATAAAACAAGTCGGATTCAAAGGCAGTTTTGCTCAATTCCTCGAGTTTCTACGAACTGATGAACGATTTTATGCCAAAACAGCGGAAGAACTTCTCAAAGAAGCCAGTTATATTGCCAAGCGTATGGATGGCAAATTACCGGAATTATTTACTAAACTACCGAGGCAGCCTTACACAGTCAATCCGGTTCCTGCAAGCATTGCTCCCAACTACACCACCGGTCGATATGCCTCGGCTCCATTGGATTCCACTCGTCCCGGGCAATATTGGGTCAATACTTACGCGTTGGAGAAGAGGCCACTATACAATCTTGAAGCACTCACTTTTCACGAAGCCGTTCCGGGTCATCACTTGCAAAGTGCCTTGAGTAAGGAGTTGGACTTTTTACCTGATTTTCGTCGCTACAGTTATATTTCCGCTTATGGCGAAGGCTGGGGTTTGTACTGTGAAAAACTGGCAAAAGAAGTTGGTTTTTATCAAGATCCATATTCAGAATTTGGTCGCCTGACCTACGATATGTGGCGCGCTATGCGTTTGGTAGTGGATACAGGAATGCACGCCATGGGCATGAGCCGTGACGAAGCCATCAAACTGATGGAAGAAAACACAGCCCTGTCCAAACACAATGTCCGCACTGAAATCGATCGTTATATCGGCTGGCCGGCACAAGCCTTATCCTACAAACTCGGTGAAATCAAAATCTGGGAACTGCGTAGTAAAGCGGAAAAAGAATTGGGCGAAAAATTCGACATCCGCACTTTCCATGATGCGATACTATCGCAAGGGTCTGTGCCTTTGAATGTATTGGAGGGGATTGTTGAGGAATTTATTCGGGAGAATTTGTGATATTCAATAGTGTGTTGTCATACTGAGCGGAGTGTGCGAACGCACACGAAGTCGAATGTATCTCAGCAATCATTGGTCATGCTGAATTTATTTCAGTATCTTTTCTTTGCTCCTTTTGCTCGTGCAAAAGGAGCGCAAAAGCACGCCCCGAACTCTCGGCCTTTGGCTTCCCTCACTATTTTCTTAAATTTGGAGTTTGTAAAAACTCACATTACAAGCAATGTTCAAAGACTTACATGCTTTTTTCCAAATTTACGAAAATATCTCGGTGAGAGTTAAAGGTTTATTGCCCCATTGATTAAGATTAATAAACAGGTCTTTTTCTATTTTTAAATATTCTTTGTAGTAAACTTTTCTGTACTTCATCTCTTTCAATATTTTTGCTGAAGTGTAGTGGTCTAATAAACTCGGACACATTTTTAGCCTATATAATACTGAAAACAGAGGTTAGATAATGTCAAAGAAACAAAGATTATCATTTACGGTTGAGCAGCGTCGTGATTATGCCAAATTGATGGTTGAAGAAGGTTATACCTACAAGCAAGTCATGGATATATCAGGTGCTGGTCAAACAGCGGTCAGTCGCTGGAAAAAGCAATATATTGATGAAATTCACTTGAAAAACACCCCAAGGAACTCAAGCAATGACAGCTGAGCAACAAGAAATCCAAAGGCTGAAAGAATTATGGCGTAGCCAAAAGAGACAATGAAATACTAAAAAGGCCTACCTATCTTTGTTCGAAAGGATTAAGTCAAATGATTAAAAATAAAGATGGCGCACCCAAAATATCAGACCAAAGAACTTTGCGAAGTGTTTAGTTCAACCAGTACGTATTACGACCAAGTCAAAGAAAAAGCCCATATCTGCGAAAAGCAACAAATGCTTCGTATCATCAAAACAAACGCTATTGAAACCACCCAAAGATGGCAAACGCAGAATGAAAAAGCAACTAAACAATGAAGGATTCAATATTGCTATAAATACAAAGCAACAGTCTCATAAGAGGCAAACATTGTAGCAATCAGGGTTTAAGAAAAGCACCAATACCTGATGGTGGCATCAGTAATAAAAGTTGGAAACGTCTTAAATCGACAGTTTAATCAGCCACAGGCCAACACTCATTGGTCACATTATCTACTTATATACGAAACCACCAATGCTGGAGCTAGTCGCCGTACTTGATTTGGGTGCCAAAGAAATTGTAGGCTGGGCACCGTCAAAGACAACAGATGCACAGCTACACCTTGGCATTGAAAATGCCATCAATCGTAAGCGACCAATGACCAGCAACTGCGCACATTCAGATCATAAGAAGGCAATACACATCAAACATGTTTGATGTGCGTATTGCGACCAACCCGCATTAACCAGAAGTATGGAGTCAAGAGGAGGTAATTGCTGGGACAATGCAGTTATGGAACGTTTTTTTGTGAAATCTGAAAACAGAAAGGTTGAACACATTAAGCTTTATTAATCATGAAGCAGTGATTGCTGGTTGAGAGTTATATCTACTTACAACTACAAAAGGCTGAACCAGCAATTGATACCAACACCAAACAAAAATATAACGAATTAAAAGCAAAATTCTTTAAAAATGTGTCCGGAAAAAACTTGACCATTACAAAGGGTAATAACCTAGTGCATCACTGATGTAAAAAATTAACATTTGGGACACTCTATTTGCTTTAAATAGCAAGTACCCTTTAAACATTGTAAAACTAATGATTCAAATAATTATTCTCACTTTTCTTATTTTCACAATCGAGCAAAAGAATCAATAAAATTATTATTTTTTATTAGGGATATTAATTTAAGGATATCATCCTTCTCATAAAATACTTGACCATTAAGAAAGTAATATTGTATTAAAATTTGTACTATAGTAATAGTATCTAAACCTCTACACTACTAATAAAAAATTTACCGAGACCATAATTTTTAATATTAGAGACCTTTGCTTGATTGATTAAAACTTCTAATTTTTTCGATTTTCGATAAAACCACTATTTGTTCCGATTTTCTTTTCTTAATCCCGACTCAGCTTTTTGAGGGCTAATCGGGGTGTTTTGGCTATACGGGCACAACTATTTTGTATTTTTACCGCTCTTTTAAGGTTATATGCCATGGCAAAGAAAGCCTATTGATGTATGTAATTGCATTAATCCTCCATGTCTGGCTTTGGCAATGCCATAATGTAGTTTTCCAGAATGCCGGAACACATTTCAACACGGTTCCCAACTTGAGACTTCCAAGTACTTGCCAAATTTTGTTTCTTCAGTCAGAGGCTTGTTGCGGTGGGCTCGCTCGTGTATTTCATTTTTTAGCTTTGTTCCTTTGAAGATACTCATCATGTTCCTTAAGCTTATAGGCACTATCAGCATAAGCTTGAGATTCCTCCCAGCAGTTTCTTAAATTGTTTAGAATCATGCTCATTGGCAGTACAGGTGTACTGTAAAAAGGCATCTTCATCACTGTTACTACAGTTTAAACCATAAGTGGTTTTGAGCTTGCCATCTGAACCTTTACTGGTATAAGCAAAGTGATTCTTATCCTGTGTATTCTCACCGTTTTTTCCATTCTTAGGACGAGAGTTTTGGCTTCGATTATTGTATGTCAATAATACTGACTCCCTGGCCTAAATCATAATGTTTTGTTCACAAAGTTGTTGGTTGATTTCTTCAAATAAAACCTCTGCCAGTTTTAATTTTCCAATCAAGCTTCTATGGAAACGCCAGATAACAGTATGATCCGGTGTTCCATCACTTAAACCAAGTCCGGTGTGACGAAATAATAAATCTCGTGCCAATGGTTTTTCCATACCTTCATCACTCAGGCTAATACCATTGTTGCAGTAACATGATTTTAAACATTAATAGCGGAGGCTTATGCTGGCTCTCCTGTTTGGATGAAAACAGGCCTTTCAGATGGGCTTCAATTCGACTCCAGTCCAGTAATTCATGAATATCATCAAGTTCTTCATGTAGAGGTGACTACAGTGAGTCGGCTAAGCTTGATTGGCTAAGTTGTTTCAAGACATGATTTTAATAAATTTTGTGAACTACGGTAGTTTAACATTTTTTCAAATTTCTTGTAAGCCTGAGCAAAGGTCTCTATTATATGAAATCGAATCTTCAATATTTATCTCTTCTTCAACACAAATGTCTTCAAATTTGGCTAATAAGCCTTTAATAAAATCAGAATGATTATTGTCCAAATTAACGCCTTTGCAAATATCATCAAATAGAAAAAAACATTTTTGTTCTTCTATGACATAGCGTATATTATTTTGGGGAATGTGAAATACCCCAGAGAACTCTATATAATCATAATCTATCATAAGTCGAAATTATCAGTATTGTCTAATGGATGGAATTTTTCAGTAATCTTAATTAATGGGTTAAATATATCATAGTTTAGGTTATGATTGTTGTATATATTTATGAAGATAATGTCACAAATCCCCCCAATACTCCGTAATAAGAATAAACACACACGTTCCGGAGTTTCAATGAAACAATTCATATCTTTATCACTTCTACTATTTTTAATAATTACCACGACTTCCCAAGCTGGAAATTTCAGTGAAGAAGCAGGTATCATGTATATCCAGTCGCATATGGCAAATGAGATGCTGTATTCTTGCGAGAAATTATCGCCTGAGTTTGCCAAAGTGAATGAAATGCTGATTGCTAACTGGAAAGCAAATAACAAAAACACTCTGAAAGTTGGTAAGAAGTTTTCTGATCATGATGCTAAAACACAAGGGTATAAGTTTGAAGATATGCTGGCAAAACAGAAAAAACAGATTTTGGATAAAACCAATAAAATGGAAGGTCAGAAACTCGCTGACCAATGTGCTTTGGCTCTGAGTGTTTTTATGCGTGAGACTTTCAAGTAAATGACTATAGCCTTGACAGACTATATGTTGGTTGCAGGGGAAATTTAATATTATTTGATTCTTTCCATATTATTTGGAAAATAATTTTTCAAAAATCGATAAAAATCAGCTGGTTATTACGATAATTTAATTCATCGACGCTAGATATTGCTCTACTATTCAAACTTAATCAAACTTAATCAAACTTCATTCAAGATTCAGAAAGATTTATTTGTTATCTTAAAACCTGACATAATTTACAATTAATCGGGGGCAAACATGAGATTTTCATACCTAATATTTATTTTATTTTTTTCTATCAATTCTCAGGCATTTGTGACAGTTGGAACAGATGCCGGATGTGATTATTCGCCAGTGCAATTCCAAACGGCAGTTAATAATAATTCTGAGGTCAGAGTAACAAAACAACAAATTCTGACTCCATTTCAAATTATTGATAAGTCCGTCCAAATTATTGCCGGTTACGAAAATTGTAGTGATGCAGAAGTGGATGCTCAACGATTTTTTGAAACTGAGGTCAATGGTGGCAACTCGGAAACGGTTATCATTGTGAACACAACCAGTGGTAATGGGCATGCTCATCAGGCGGTTGTTCTTGACGGTTTGCATGTCACCGAAGGAGCAACATCTGCAGGATATTTGGCTGGAGGAGTTGACATTTCTGGTAATGTCAGTGTTTCAATTATAGATTCATTAATTAATTATAATTCAGCGGCTACACATGGCGGTGGGATTTACATTTTCGGAGGATTGGGTGCTTCTTTACTACTCGACTCAACTTCAATTCAGAATAATAGTTCAGCTGTAGGCGGAGGAATTGCTGCTTCTCAAGGTGCGGTGATAACAATGAATAGAGGAGATGTTAGAAACAATAATGCCAGTGGTAACGGGGGAGGAGTTTCTTTGTCTTCTCAAAGTAGGTTAGTCTCGCTTGATGCATTAATTGGTAGTAATGATTCATCTCTTTATGGAGGTGGAGTCTACTGTTCAAATTCATTCCTGCAAATGGATCTGACTTCAAGACTCAACAATAACCAATCGCAAACAGGAGGAGGGATATTTGCAACTAGTAATTGTGATGTGTTAATTGAGAGTGGAACGACTAGTACTAGACCCAATAATGGTGTAGGAATCAAAGCCAATTATGCAGACTTTGCCGGTGGAGGAATGTATATTGAAAATAGTACAGCGGTATTGAAAGGAACTACTGATAACTATGTCAATATCTATGGCAACTGGACTGATGAAAATAATATTAATGCACATGGTGGAGCAATTTATGCCAGGGGCTCAAGTACAGTTGTTACTATAATTAATGGTAGCTTTGCAGGAAATGATTCAAAGTTTGGTTCTGCAATTGCTAGCACAGGCGGAGCAAAAGTGAAAATTCGTCGGGTACCAGGAAATTGTTTTGCCGATGAAGAATGCTCATTGATATACGATAACCAATCGGAAAGCGGAACTCTTTTTACAGATGACTGTGGAACTATTGATGTCTTTCAAACCACTATCAGGGGGAATATATCGACACTCGCTTCTGTAGCCCATTTTAATGGTGACAATACAAGTTCTTGTATTAATACAATGGAAGGCAACCTATTGTTTAACAATAAGGATGAATTTGATGAATCTGATTCAATGTTTTTCCTTGATAATAAAGCGACATTGGATTTTGCATTTAATACGCTGACAGATAATTTATCGTTAAGCGTATTTTTCATGAGTAATACTGATGCTACCAATCAGACACTTAAAGTTAATAGTTCTATATTATGGAATTCTCCGTCTTCGTTATTTCTGGAAGTTTCTAATACTAACAATTACAGCGGAAATTGTTTCATCGTTCATGACAATCAAAACTTGCCGGTAGGATTTGGAGCATTAACCCCGATTTCTAATCCTGGTTTTATCAATGCAGCTAACAATGATTATCTTATAGACTTTGATTCTGCAGCCATTGATATGTGCGATACTAGTCTGTATCAACCAAAACATCATGATATTATGAGTGTACCCAGAGGTTATCAATACACAGTTCCACAATTAGGGTATTATGATATGGGAGCGTATGAATATGATGATGGAGTTCATATCAATGATGTGATTTTTTATAATCACTTCGATTGAAACAAATGGAAGCTATAAGGTTTGTAATGGCTTTATTTTGATTTCTTCGGGTAATCATAATCGAGTAATATCGCTGGATTTGGCATATCCACAATTGCACTCCAACTATCAATATCTAACTCAAAAGTAACCAACCCGGCTGTTGGAATATTCGGAAAATGGTATTCGCCCATCAAGTCATTAGCAAGTTCGGTTAATCCAGGGTTGTGACCAACTATCATGATGTTTTGGTAGTTGTCTGACACTTTAGAAACAATATTTAGAATTTCATCAGGATAAGCATGATACAAATCTTTCAGAAATTGAATCTCGTATTTTTGCGGAATTTGATCCAATACTTTTTGAGCAGTTGCCTGTGCTCGCGCCGCCGTACTGCAAAGAACTATTTGAGGTTGAATTGATTTCTTCGATAATCGCTGCCCCATAATTGGTGCAGAATTCTTTCCGCGTTGATTCAATGGGCGATCATGGTCTGAAAGTGATAAATCACTTCAACTGGATTTCGCATGTCTGAGGATTATGAGGTGTTTCATTAAATGTTAGGTGTTATGAATCCATTGCAACAATTGCGGTAGTTGCAATGCTCCGGACATGCGATTGACTTCACGGCCATTTTTGAAAGCCATGAGCGTCGGAATGGAGCGGATTCCGAATTGTCCTGAAAGTTGTTGTTCCTGTTCGGTGTTCACTTTTAGCAAAATATATTGCCCTTGTAGTTGAGCTGCTGCTTGGTTAAAAGCCGGAGCCATCATGCGACAAGGACCACACCAGCTTGCCCAAAAATCAACAATGACGGGAATATTGCTTTTACTGATGATTTTATTGAAGGTTCGTGTGTCCACTTCGATAGCTTTGTTGGAAAATAAATCTTCATGGCATTTTCCACAGTTTGGATTATCCTGGATTCGATTGTCAGGGACTCTGTTTACAGCCAGACATGTTGGACAAACGACATGTTTACTCATAAATATTCTCGTTATTTTTTGTTATCTTCAATGATTCCGTGTCGAATTGCCAAATGGGCGAGCTCAATAACATTTGTCAATCCTAATTTTTCTAAAATTCTGTATTTGTATGTGGCAATTGTTTTAGGGCTGAGGAAAATGGTATCACCAATTTCTTTGGGTTTCTTACCTTGTGCCAGTAGCATCATCACTTCCATTTCGCGAGTTGATAAATCATCAAATGGTGAAGATTCGCCTCCGGGCATCATAGACAGAGCCATTTGCTGAGCAATATCAGCACCAATGTATCTCCCTTTTTCAGCTACAAACTTTATTGCCTTTTCCAGTTCTTCGGCAGCACACCCTTTGGTTAAATAACCACTGGCACCGGCCTCGAGCAACTGAGCCGGGAAAGGGTTTTCGGCATGAACGGTGAGTATTATAACCTTTGAATCAGGATAAAGATGTGAAATTCGTCGAGTGGCTTCAATTCCACTCAGTATTGGCATGTTGACATCCATCAGGACAACATTGGGTCTGTGTTTGGATACCAAATCGACAGCTTCTTGACCATTACTTGCTTCGGCAATAATGGATATGCCGAACATTTTGTCAATAATCATTTTCAATCCGGTACGGACAATTTCGTGGTCGTCAACTAAAATAACTTTTATCATCAGTGTCTCCGCTGTGAGATAGTTCAGTTTTCTGTAGCAACAGATAACGAAGCTATTACTTTACCTAAAAAACATCCTAATTACAATTATCTATTTCGCTTTTAGTGCTCTATTAGAAATTGCTAATATAAGTTGCTTTATTTCTCAAATACCGGAATATAACTTTAATGAAACTGTAAAAATATGTAATATACACGGGTTATTCAAAATAGTAATTGGTATATCAATTAAATCAGAAAATCACCGGAGTTGTTATGAGCGAAGAAAATAGACCTGTCCCCGAAGAGTTTTTCAAAGACTGGAAAGAAAGAGAAGCATTAGCAGAAAAAATGATTCCTCTCATCGGTCGGTTATACAGAAGAAACAATGTATCACTTTATATGTATGGCAAAAGACTAATCAACCAAAAAGTGACGGATATCATGAAAGCACACAGATATGTGCGTCAGGTTGAAGGTAATGAATTAAGCTTGTTCGAGACTTTTCCATTTGTAAAAGCCATTTCAGAACTGACTCTTGGACCGGCACATGTTGATGTTGGTAAGATGGTTTATCAATACTTACAAGATGGAAATAATGAAGACGTTTTTGAGTATGTGAAGAGAGAGCTTGCCGATTTAATTGGTTCAGAAACTAAACCAATTCCAGAGCCACAAGATGTTGTTTTATACGGATTCGGACGTATTGGTCGTTTAGTTGCCCGTTTGCTGGTTGATAAAACCGGTGGTGGTGATGTTTTGGTGTTGAAAGCAATTGTTCTCAGAGACTCAAAACATGTCAATGATATTGAAAAAAGGGCTTCGCTATTGCGTAAAGATTCCGTTCATAAAAGTTTTGACGGTACAATTCGTGTTTTGGCATCTCAGAACAAGTTAATCATAAACGGAAATGAAGTTAAGATTATTTACGCAAACTCGCCATCTGAAATTGATTACACTGAGTATGGTATAAACAATGCGATTGTCGTTGATAACACGGGTGTGTGGAAAGATAAAGCCGGATTGAGCGAGCATCTTCGCCCCGGGGTTTCCAAAGTGTTACTGACGGCTCCGGCAAAAGATGATATACCGAATATTGTTTATGGTGTGAATCAGGATGATATCAAACCGGACCATCAAATTATTTGTGCGGCTTCTTGCACCACCAATGCAATTGTTCCTGTTTTGAAATGTTTGAATGATGAATACGGCATTGAAAATGGTCATGTGGAAACTGTTCACGCTTATACGAATGACCAAAACTTAATTGATAACTTTCACAAAGGTGACAGAAGAGGAAGAAGCGCTGCTTTAAATATGGTTCTAACGTCAACCGGGGCAGCAAAAGCAGTTGCGAAAGTTCTACCGGAATTGGAAGGAAAACTCACAGGAAATGCAATCCGTGTGCCAACTCCTGATGTTTCTATGGCAATCTTAAAAATTCGTCTTGAAAAAGAAACAAACTTGCAGGAGTTGAAAGAGTTTTTGAGATATAAAGCACTGCACTCCAGACTCCAACAACAAATTGGTTACACAAATTCGACTGAAGTTGTATCATCGGACTTTATCGGAACCAGAGAAGCATGTATCATAGACTCAACTGCAACAATCTGTAATGGTAAAAATATTGTGGTCTACTGCTGGTATGATAATGAGTTTGGCTACTCATGTCAGGTTGTCAGATGTCTGGAAAAATTTGCCGGCGTGAATTGGCCATCTTATCCAAAAAGAAGATAAAATAACAAAAAGGGCGTTATGATAACAATTAAGAGGGCTTCCAAGCCTGTTAAAAGCAACCTGAAGTCCGGCCTGGCACTTGCCGGTGGCGGACCTTTGGGTGGTTTTTATGAATTGGGTGCATTATGTGCATTAAAAGATAGCGTCAATGCACTCAATCTCAACAACCTGGATGTTTATGTTGGTGTTTCATCCGGTGCATTTTTAGTATCAGCTTTGGCTAATGGAATCAGTACTGAAGAAATTGCCAATATCTTTGCATACAATAAAAACGCTGAGACACCGTTTAACCCTGATCATTTTTTACGCCCGGCGTATAAACAGTTCATCAAGAAATTATCGACAAGCCCGTTTGTAACATCTGAGGCAATTTTGTCTTGGCTGAAAAACCCTTTCAAAACTAGTGTGGTTGATGTTTTGGAGAAATTGGGAACTATTCTTCCCAACGGAGTGTTTGATAACTCCAGTCTTGAGAAGTTTCTCAGTAAGATACTAACCACTAAACACTGCACCAATGATTTTCGCAAACTGAAACACAAACTGTATATTGTTGCCTGTGACATCAATACCGGAAAAATCGCTACATTCAGTACCGATGAAAACTCAGATGTGCCGATTTCAAAAGCGGTTCAGGCATCTTCTGCATTACCTGGTTTATATGAGCCGGTTAATATTAAAGGGCGATTTTATGTGGATGGTGCTTTGAGACGAACAATGAATGCATCTGCAGCTTTGAATCAGAATGTTCATCTGTTATTTGCAGTGAATCCAATAGTTCCATTTGCCAGCAAACAACGATTGCATCAGAAGTCAAAACTTCTCAAAGGTGGTTTACCGTTGGTTTTATCTCAGACGTTCAGGTCAATAGTCCAATCTCGGTTGAAATCAGGTCTTGATAAGTATCACACTCAATATCCCAAGGCTGATATCATTTTGATTGAACCTTATAAAGATGATGAAATGTTGTTTAGTACCAATTTGTTTAGTTATTCCAACAGAGACAAATTGTGTGAGTATGCTTATCAGCAAACCCGCAGACAAATCCGAGAGCAGATAAAGGATATTCAACCGATATTGGAACGCCATTCGTATACAATTAACGAAACCAATTTATATTCTCGTAAACGCCAGATGAAGGATTTTCTCAATCAGGAAAAAATGGCTAACTCTCGAGTGATGCTAAGACTGGACGAGACATTAAATAAACTCTCCAGGGCAATTAATCATTAGATTTCTATAAATAATTCCTCATACAAAAAAAGCTGAATTATTATCAGCTTTTTTTGATTTGGTTGAATTGAAACGGATTATTCAGGAATTTGATAATCTCTGCGGCGCAGCAAATCAACACCACACTCCAACTTGGAGAACCAATCATAAAATTTTTCAATCATTTCTTTCCCTTTAAAAACTTTGCCATGTTGAGGGACAATCATTTCAACATCAAGTTCGCGCACCATTTCGACCCAGAAAGCGGTGACCTTGCCGGAAACCATATAACGCTCGTGAAATCCTTGCATGGATGGCAAATGAGCCTCAAAATCTTCAACATAGACAGAGTCAGTCATATCCACAAGAGAGGCACCAACATCTCCGGTGAAAAGAATTTTACTAACCGGATCATAAACTTGAATATTGCCCACAGAGTGTAAAAAATGAGCCGGTAGAAATACTAATTCATTATTCCCGAAAGTCATTCTGCGACCGGGATCAGGAATCTCAATAATGCGTTTGGCAATATCAGCACCACTTTTGTCCATGAAAGTTGAAACCAAATGAGGTAAAAAACGTCCCCATAATTTGGAAATAATGACTTTACATTCAGTATGGAGCAGCCAGCGATCAATTGAAGCAATAATATCCGGGTCTTGATGCGATGCAAAAATATAATTCAACTCTTTGGTTTTCATAAACTGACCAACTGAAATTGTCAAAGGCATGTAAGTTAAATCCCCGCCCGGATCTAATAACATGGTTTTGCCATTATCTACAATCATGAATTGGTTAGCCTGAACACCGTGACCTGTTACCAGATCAGGAAACATCAGAAAAGAATGACTATTATCTTTGTACAAAGTAATGGGTTTAGAATGCTGCATTGTTTCTTCTTTTTATTATTAACAAAATTGTGTATCGTTAAGTATATTATAAACAAAGTCTGTTTTTTGCAAGATTCTATAGACTTTAAATTTATTTTGACAGAGGTCAAAACTCATTGATTGTCTGTATTATTCAAAAAAATGACTTATTGCCTATTGGTTAAAACCTTTATTAAAGCTAGAATTCCGATGTTAATTCAGAAAAATTAAAGGCTCTTGCAATCAATGAAAAAAATAATTTTACTAGTGTGTATTACACTTTTGGTCTCATGCGGTGATAAATCTGGTCAACCTGTGGATGCAAAAAACACAACAGGAAATAACGCATCCCAGAGTGGTAATAAAGATTCCCAAAAAGGCAAATGGGGAAACAAGGATGATAATACACCTGAAAAAAATGCAATCAATGTTGAAGCCTCTCAAGTTTATACAGGTGAAGCTATTTCAATTTTCAACACCACCACGATTCTTGAAGCTGATTTGGAATCAGCTGTCACTTCAAAAGCCAGTGGAATCGTTTTGGATATTAATGTTGAGGTTGGAGATAAAGTCAGTGAGGGTGATGTCTTAGCTGTTTTAGAGTCAGATGTTCAAGAACTCCAATTCAAAAGTGCAGAAGCCAATTATCAAAAATCTTTGAATAATTACGAAAGAGCTAAAGCACTGATTGGCAAAGGTTTAGCAAATCAAGAGCAAGTGGATAATCTCAAATTTGAAACCAAAGCTCTGAAAACCAAACTGGATGAAGCACGACTGGATTTGGAATTTACCAAGGTACAGGCTCCGATTTCAGGATTAATCACCAAAAGAAACATCAAAAAAGGCAATTTAATTCCGCAACACAGTGAAGTTTTTGAAATTGTTAACTTTGAGTCGATTCAGGCCATTGTTAATATTCCGGAAAGCAAATGGACACAAATGCGTAATGGACTCGAAGCCAGAATTAACTTTGCCGGAATTGAAGAAGTGGTTTCAGGGAAAATTCTGAGAATTGATCCGGTGGTTGACAGCTCGACAGGAACATTTCGTGTGACGATAGAAATCAATAATACCGACTTGGAAAAACTTCGTCCGGGTTTGTTTGGCAAAACACAGATTATTCTGGATAAACATGATAATGCAGTTCTGGTCAGTAAAGACGCAGTGATTCGCGAAGATAAAGACAATTATGTTTATGTCATTAACGATGATAAAACTGTTTCCAAAGTAGTGATTGAAACTGGATATGAGATGGATGACAGCATTGAAGTTTTATCTGATTTAGAGATCGGGCAAAAGGTTGTGACAACAGGTAAGAACAATATTTCTGAAGAATCATTGGTTGAAGTTGTAGAATAATATGATTTCCGCGCTTATAAAATTTGCCACAAACCGACGGGTCACCGTCCTGATGCTGGCATTGACATTGATTCTTTTCGGAAGCATTGCTGTTAAAGAAATGCCGTTGACACTTTTGCCGGATTTGGAATATCCGACATTTACTGTGAGAACAAACTATGAAAATGCCGGTCCTGAGGAAATAGAATTGCTAATCACTAAGCCTGTTGAAGAGTCAGTTGGTGTGGTCAAAGGTTTATCACGGATTTATTCGGTTTCTACAACCGGTCGTTCGGATGTCAAACTCGAACTAGGTTGGGATGCAGATATCAAACAAGCTGCTTATGAAATACGGGACCGAATTGACTCTGTGCGCTTGCCTTTGGATGCAGAGTCGCCTTATTTATTACGATTCAACCCATCAACAGCTCCGATTATGCAAATTGCCTTAACTTTCTCTGCTGAGAACAGTTCAATGGAAAGTTTGCAGGACTTGAGAACTTTGACTGAACAGTTATTCAAAAAGAAACTGGAACCGGTTAAAGGCGTTGCGGCAGTGAAAGTCAGCGGAGGGCTGGAGCAAGAGGTTCAGGTTGAACCCGATCAATATAAATTAGCTCAACTTGGAATATCCATCAATGATATTTCCAACCGTTTAAAACAAGAAAACATCAACCTTTCAGGTGGTGCAATCAAACAAGGAACGCAACTTTATCTGGTAAGAACCGTCAATCAGTTTGAAAACGTCGAGTCGATTCAAGAGATTGTTGTCACAATCAGGGACAATAAGCCGGTTAAACTAAAAGATGTCGCAAAAGTTAGTAAACATCATAAAGACAGAGATTCCATCAATCGTCTGGATGGTAAAGAAGCCATCGAAGTGGCAATTTACAAAGAAGGTGATGCCAATACCGTTGAAGTTGCAGATAATGTAAAACTAAAGCTCAAGGAACTTGAGAAAAGTTTGCCGGCGGACTCATCAATTGCAATTATCAATGACCAATCGGTGTTTATCTCCGATGCGATTGGCAATGTTGTGACATCGGCAATCATTGGAGGTGTTTTGGCGGTTCTGATTATTTATTTGTTCTTGCAGGAGTTTTCAGCAACAGTCGTTATTTCGACATTAATTCCGGTTTCTGTGATTGCCGGGTTCTTCCTCATGTATCAGGCAGGGATTTCATTCAATATCATGTCACTGGGAGGAATCGCACTTGCCATCGGTTTGTTGGTAGATAATGGAATTGTAGTGTTGGAAAACATTGCATCCAAACGAAATCAGGGTGAAGGCAAACTTGAAGCAGTGCAAAAAGGCACGGTCGAAGTTGGAAGTGCCATTGTTGCTTCCACTTTAACAACCGTCGCTGTTTTCCTGCCTTTGGTTTTTGTAAAGGGAATTGCCGGGCAGTTGTTTAAAGATCAGGCGTTAACGGTGACTTTTACATTGATTGTCTCGTTGTTCATTGCCTTGACTTTAGTTCCTATGCTGATGAGCTTAGGTACAAAGAAAACCTACAGCATGGAAATTGATGAAAAAGAGTATCAACCGAAAACCCAATTAGGCTACTATTTAAGAAAAGATAGAAAGTTTTTATTTAATGTTTTAGTTGGAGATTTAGTGAGTTTAATTAAGGGCTTACTGGTACTAATTTCCAAAGGATTGCACTACTTCTTCCTGCCGGCATCAAAATTAATTAACACAGTTTTTAATGCTATTGCTTCAATTTATCATAAGTTATTACCTTGGAGTCTGAAACATAAAGCCCTTGTTTTGTCTGTTACCTTAACTGTTTTCCTCTTGACGATTATGATTATTCCAAGATTGGGAATGAATTTGATTCCGGATTTGGATGCCAATACCATCAGAATCAACTTTAAATTGGCTGAGGGCGAAGTCATTGAAAGAACTGACGAAACAGTCCAATTACTGAGTGAAAAAATAAACAACATCGAATCGGTCGAATTTGTTTATGGAATTGGTGGTGAGGGTTCAAAACTCGATGTGTCGGCATTATCAGCCGGAGAGAATACCGGGCAATTATTGATACGAACATCTGCAAACAGCAATAAGTCAAACATAGAAAGTCAGGTTTTGCAAATTCTGGAACAACATCCCGGACTGAGTGCAGAATTACAAGCCGGTGAATATTTCGAGCTAAGCAATCCGATTGAAATTGAACTTTCCGGATTTGATGTCGAATTGTTAAAAAAACAAGGCAGAAAGCTGCGTGATTTATTGATGCAAAATGAGCACTTTATCAATGTGGATGACGGGCAAACGGACGGAAACCCGGAAATTCAGATTCACTTTGATCAGGAAAGAATTGCCTCATTGGGAATGACCAATCGCCAGGTGGCTGATGTTGTTGTCAATAAGGTTTTGGGTAAGTCTGAAACGACGGTGCATTGGCAAGATCAAAAAATTGATGTCCTCATTCGGAATCCTTTATCACAAAGAAACTCTATCCAATCGGTTTCACAATTGATTATTAACCCGCAAGCCAATAAACCGGTAACACTCGGTGATGTTGCAGAAATAAAAATCACTCGCGGACCCGGCCAAATTTTACGTCGTGACCAGGATCGGGTTGTAGTGATTACAGCAGATATTGTAGGAATTGACTTAGGTAAAGCCGTTGAAGTGGCTCAACAAATTATTGATGAAGCCAATATTCATTCCTTAGTTGCGGTCAAAGTGACCGGACAAAACAAAGATTTAGAAGAATCCAATAACTCCATGATATTTGCATTGTCTTTGGCGGTATTTTTAGTTTATATGGTTTTGGCGTCGCAATTTGAATCCTTTATTCATCCTTTCGTGATTCTTTTCAGTATTCCACTGGCAATGATTGGCGCAGTTTGGGCATTGTATTTAAGCCGAACCGATATTTCCGTTGTGGTTTTTATCGGACTGATAATGCTGGTTGGAATAGTGGTGAATAATGCCATTGTGCTACTGGATAAAATTAAGCAACAGCAAGCCTCAGGTGACAATTTAATTCAGTCTATTATTCATGCCGGGAATGCCCGTCTCCGACCAATTATAATGACTACTATAACAACCGTGTTAGGTCTTTTGCCAATGGTGATTTCGTTTGTTGGTAATCAGTCAGCAGGCGCAGAAATTCGAGCGCCGATGGCAATCACCGTGATTGGCGGTTTGTTGGTTTCGACATTTCTGACGTTAATTGTCATTCCGGTTATTTATGCACTGGTCACTAAAGAAACTTCAGTTAGTTCAAATGTTAATCAGTCAGCAGGTTCTGTATGAAACAAAGTGAGCCAAAAACCAAAAGCAGTTTCAGTGCTTTAGCTGAATTTTCGATTCGTCGTCCAATTACTATAACCATGATATTCTTAAGCATGGTTGTCATTGGGCTGATTTCATCTCGAATGCTTCCCTTGGAGCAATGGCCACAGGTTAATGCTCCGTTTATCAATGTCAATGTTTCCTATCCGTCATCAACTCCTCGTGAAGTGGAACAAAATATCACCCGACCGCTGGAAGAGTCTTTATCAACCATAGGTGATATTGAGGGAATCAACTCAAACTCAAACACCGGAGGCGCAAATATTCAGATTCGCTTCAAATCAGGCATAGATGTTGATGAAAAGCAAATGCTGGTCAAGGAGCAAATAGACCTCACCAAACCTGATTTGCCCGATGATGTTCGCCGGATTGATGTCAATAAAGCGGATATGGGTAGTGGTGCCATCATGGAGTTACGTATTACCGGTGATTTGGATTTGGAAAATGCTTATGATGTCATCAACAAGTATTTGGTAAGACCGGTTGAGCGGGTTCCCGGCGTGGCGAGAGTTGATTTACAGGGGCTTGAGCCTAAAGAGATGCGTATAATGATTGATAACGATGCTATGAAAATGTACGGCATTGGTTTCAATGAATTGACGCAAAAGTTAACAGACTCGAATTTTGCTATTGCCTCAGGAGATTTAAAAACCGGTTATTCCAGCGATGACAAACAAATTCGGGTTGTTCCAAAAGGTCAAATATTGAAACTCGAAGACTTCAAAAACATTTTGCTCAATCAAAGTGGAGTAAAGTTGTCTGATGTCGCTTCCGTCAAAGTCGTCAATGGGGAACGCAACTACGCTCGTCATTTGGATAGAAAGTATTCAGTTGGTTTAGAAATTTACAATGAATCAACCTCTAATTTGGTTGATGTTGCCGAAAGAGTGCTTGAAAAGATTGAAGAAATTTCAAAATCACCGCAAATGAAAGGCATTAAACTGGTGTTTTTGAATAATCAGGCGCAAACAGTCAAAGACTCATTGCATGATGTGGTGATGGCGGGAATTATCGGAGCTTTGCTCAGTTTGATTGTTCTTTATGTTTTTATTCGTGATATTCAGACAACTCTGCTGGTTTCTTTGTCAATTCCAATTTCCATTGTCATCACTTTGGGAATTCTTTATTTTCTGGGTTTGACATTAAATGTACTTTCTCTCATGGGATTGATGCTGGCAATCGGGATGTTGGTTGATAACTCGGTGGTTATTAGTGAAAGTATTTTTACCCGAAGGAGTAGTGGCAAATATGATATTTTGACAGCAATCCGAAAAGGAGTGTCAGACGTGATGGTTCCTGTGATTGCAGGAACAACCACATCAATTTGTGTGTTTTTGCCGATTGTTTTTAATTCCGAAGATATGATTTCAGTCTTTTTGACCCATGTTGCTGCATCAATTATTGCTGCATTGGTCATATCATTATTTTTATCTATTACAGTTGTTCCATTAATCATTTCATATCTTAACAAGAATAAAGAGAACCAAAAGACCGTGAAAAAAACTTGGGTGGACTCGCTCAAAGAAAAATATGTCCGTATTTTGAAGTTCACCCTTGCTCATCGTTGGGTGACGTTCTTTTCAATTGTTATTATTGTGATTTCCGGTTTGGTGGTCAATTCACTTTGGGTTGAGAAAGAAGATGGAATCCGTGGTGGAGACGGGGATTCTCGTGATTTTTGGATGCCTTATCATGTCGATGGTTCTTTCACATTAGAACGATTAAAGAAAGATGTCGATAAGGTTGAGGACTATCTTTACGCCAATAAAGATAAATATGATATTGATACTGTTTACAGCTATTATCAGGAGAATGGTTTTGTAGGCACCAAAGTGTATCTGGTTGATGAATCTGAAGCTACACGTCCGCTTGCTGAAATAAAAAAAGAAATTATAGAAAATTTACCTCAAATAACCATTGGAAAACCCAGCCTGAGATTTGGACGAGGGCGAGGAAATGATGGGATGAGTGTTTATCTACTGGGTGATTCACAAGAAGTGATGCTTGATATGGTTCCTTCTATTTTGCTAGAGCTGAATAGAATCGAAGGAGTGATTGGAGCTCAAGTGGATAATAGAAACCAGCGAGAGGAGTTGCGAATTCAGGTCAATAGAGAACGCGCTTATCGACTTGGTGTTGATCCAAATACAGTTGCTCAAAGTGTCAATATAGCCATGCGGGGGATGAATCTACGTGATTTGGTAACAGAAACCGGAGAAATGCCGGTGATTGTGCGATTTTATGAAACAGGTGAATTTAAGTTGGAGCAATTATTAAATTTGCCAATTAAAACTCGCAATGGCAATCAAGTTTCGTTGGAAACAGTGGCAGATGTCATTAATACCAATTCACCTCAGCAGATCAGACGATATGACCGAATGGGAGCGGTTCAAATTGATGTGGACTTGGAAACGGATGTGAATCAGACTGAAATTAAAAATAAAGTTTCAGCAATTATGTCTCAATTTTATTTTCCAAGCGGATATAGCTGGACGTTTGATAATGACACACGCAATCGAGGTGGGCAAAGTGATTCTATGGCATCAAATATCAAAGTTGCCATTGCCTTGATTTTTATTGTGATGGCGGCGTTGTTTGAATCCTTGTTATTTCCACTCTGTGTAATTAGTTCGATTCTTTTTTCATACATTGGAGTCTTTTTCTTTTTTGCTATTACCGGAACCAACTTCACAATCATGGCAGCGATTGGAATGCTGATACTAATTGGTGTGGTGGTGAATAACGGAATTGTGTTGATTGATCATATTAATCAACTCCGAATAAGGGGTCTTAATCGCTATGATGCTGTTTTACAAGCCGGGCGGGATCGTTTACGCCCGATTTTAATGACGGTATTTACGACTGTTGTCGGGTTGATTCCGCTGGCGATGAGTGTTTCGCAAGTTGGAGGACGTGGACCTGCCTATTTCCCGATGGCAAGAGCAATCATCGGCGGTTTGACTTTTTCGACGGTTGTTAGTTTGTTGGTATTGCCCAGTTTATATTGCTGGCTGGATGATTTAAGAGCATGGACAAAAGAGCGACTGAAAACCGGGACGATGGTAAAAAGTAATTAAAATGGTAAATAAAAAAGGTGCAAAACTGCACCTTTTTTAAATCCG
The DNA here is from genome assembly GCA_041395445.1 of Gammaproteobacteria bacterium. Taxonomy (NCBI): domain Bacteria; kingdom Pseudomonadati; phylum Pseudomonadota; class Gammaproteobacteria; species Gammaproteobacteria bacterium. Next base: position 162,074 of record JAWLAO010000007.1, read on the forward strand.
GCTGGAATAAAATCTACGGTAAATACTCGTTAATTGCTGCAATTAACGCTTTCTCTGAAACAGGCTTAACCAAATAATCTTTAGCACCTTGGCGCATCCCCCAAACCTTATCCGTTTGCAAATTCTTGGTTGTGACCATAATAATTGGAATGTGTGAAGTCCGCTCATCTTTGGAAATCTTTCTGGTTGCCTGAAAGCCATTCAGCTCCGGCATTACCACATCCATCAAAATCAAATCAGGAATTTGTTCCTTCGCTGTGCGAACGCCTTCTTCACCGTTTGTCGCTGAAAGAACCTCATGTCCTAACTTTTCAACAATTTTTTGCATACCAAATAACTGAGATGGTGAGTCATCAACAATTAAAATTCGTGCCATTTTGTGTACCTAAATTTTATTATTCTTCAATATAATAATCGAAAAAAAGCAAATGTTAAACATTATCAAGTAAAAATTTGCATTTCATAAATTGTAAGAGACCTTCATTAGTTTCATGAAGTGTGTAATTCATGCCTTTAAAACCGCAAAAAAGTTATAATTATTTTACCTCTAAATTGACATCATTAAAAAATTATAAGTAAATGGTTCAAATTTTTTTGAGTTGTAAATGCTAGTTCTATACGGAAGAAGCGATTGTCCCTTGTGTGAAGATGCAGAGGATGTCTTAAACAGATATAATATTCGTTATCATTTTCTTGATATTGACGAAGATGAAGAGTTGTTAAGAAAATATCATACCAAAGTTCCTGTTTTGTCTAAGAATGAAGAAGAGCTTTTCTGGCCATTTACAGAAGAGAGAATACTCAAACTGATTTCCCTGAAAGAATAAATAAAGAAGTCTGAAATAACTAAAGACTTGCTGAGATAAATTATGAAAATAAAATTATTAGTGTGTGCGTTGTTCGTTGCTGTACATTTTGTCAATGCCGAACCAAATCAAAAACTGCCAAAAGAAGAAAATGGCCCTTGGATTGTTGATGTTCATTACCAAGATATCAAACAAGTAAGAAACTATGCCTCATACAATCAACCTTGGCATGTCAATACCAAAGATGAGTATTTTACTGTTTCAGTTGACAGTATTCAGGAATATGAAAATCTTTTTGCTTATGGGTTTCAAGTCGAAATCAATCAAAAACAAACTCAATCTTCACTGAGAATCAGCGATGCCATTAAAACTGCAAAAGAAAAAAATATTCCGCTAGGAACAAAAAGTATTCCGGGATTTGATTGTTATCGCACTGTAGAAGAAACATTCAATACCATGGATAATTTGGTTGCAACCTATCCTAATTTGGCAAGCATTGTTGATATTGGTGATAGTTGGGAAAAAACAACTCCCGGAGGTTTGCCGGGTTATGACTTAAGGGTTATAAAGATTACCAATTCATTAATTCCGGGTCCAAAACCTATCTTTTTTGCAATGAGTTCCATTCATGCCAGAGAGTTAACACCGGCTGAATTGAACACAAGGTTCGCTGAATATCTTTTGAATAACTATGGATCCGATGCCGATGCCACCTGGCTTGTGGACCATCATGAAATACATTTATTGTTACAAGGAAATCCGGATGGTAGAAAAATTGCAGAAACCGGTGTTTGGCAACGTAAAAATACTAATAATATTGAAGGATATTGTAATCAACCTGAGCAAACACATGGGATAGATATGAATCGTAATTTTGGCTGGAAATGGGGAGCTGGCTCTTGCGGTGGTTTCGGTTGCTCTAGTGGTTCAGTTTGTGATGAAACCTACAGAGGTCCATCTGCACAGTCCGAATATGAAAATCAGGCGATAGATGCTTATATGAAGGACTTATTTGATGATAATCGCGGAGAAGGACTGAATGATCCGGCTCCCAATGATACTCCGGGAATCTTTCTTGATATTCACAGTTATAGCGAATTAGTGATGTGGCCTTATGGTTATGATAGTCCCGGCGTCATTCCACTCGCTCCAAATCATGTACAATTTCAAACACTTGGAAGAAAACTGGCATGGTATAACGATTATCTTCCACAGGTTTCTAATGAGCTTTATGGAGCTGATGGGGCATCTGATGATAATGCTTATGGACAACTCGGTGTCGCTGCTTATGTCTTTGAGCTGGGAACATCATTCTTCCAAAGTTGTAGTGCTTTTGAAAGTACCATTTATCCCGATAATTTACACGCATTAATTTATGCGGCAAAAGTTTCCAGAACGCCTTATATCACTGCATCCGGTCCTGATGTGGAGAATTTGCAACTTTCATCCAGCGGAGTTATTGCCGGGAATAGCTTGACAATTTCAGGAACAGCAACCGACTTACACTTCTCCGCAAACAATGGAAATGAAGCGACCCAAAATATCAGTTCCGTTCAAATGTATGTCGATGAGTTACCTTGGGATGGAGGTTCAACACCTGTTACCATAGCTGCCGGAGATGGAGTTTATGATTCAAAATCGGAGTCATTTTCTGCCACAATTGACACAACCGGAATGCCCGTTGGACAACATGTAGCGTATTTTATTGCGACTGATACAGATATGGTAAAAGGTGTACCCTATGCGAAATTCTTTGAAGTTTGGGATGTTAATGATGTTGGAATTTTATCAGGAATTGTTACAGATGCTTTGAGCTCTCAGCCAATAGCAGGAGCGCAACTCATAATTAATGATATGAGCATAACTTCAAATTCCCAAGGCGAATACAGTTTTGATTTGTTACAAGGCAGTTATACTTTAACGGCAGAGAAATCCTTTTATGCAACAGCTACGTTTAATAGTCTGGCAGTTTCGGGTTTATCGACCACAACTCAAGATATTCAGTTGCAACCACTTTGTGCGTTGATTGATGATGATGTTGAAAGTTACAATTCAATTTCAGATGCAGAAACAGCCGGGTGGTCGCATGGTTCGACTCAAGGTATTGATGACTGGGGTATCAGTCTGACAGCAGGTATGAATAACAGTCAATCCTTTTATACCAATGACGTCAATACTTTTTCCGATAAGTTTTTAATATCACCAGAAATCAATATTTCGGCAAATACCACATTGGAGTTTTGGCACAAATATTCTTTTGAAGGAAGCAGTCCTTATTATGACGGCGCCGTGCTGGAAATTACTACCAATAATGGTTCAAACTGGCAGGATTTAGGGTCAGCAATGACAGAGGGTGGTTATAACGTCACTTTGGCAAGTGGCAACCCACTCGGAAGTCGTTCCGGTTGGGGTGGTTCGATCAGTTATACCAAAGTGGTAGTGGATTTGTCAGCTTATACCGGTACAACAGCAAAAATCAGATGGAGATTTGCTTCGGATGTGAGTGTCGGAGCCGGTGATTGGGATATTGATGATGTTCAAGTCTTAGATCCTTCAGCTTGTATTCCGCTACCGGATTTGATTTTTGAAAATGATTTTGAATAAAAAAATGATGAAATTTAATTTTTTTGTTATTTTGGCATTTGCACTCGCTCTTAGTTCTTGTGATAAAAATGTTCGTTATACAACGAATGGAATCAAAGTCCAGAATCTGAAACTGGTAAAAGCTTATGAAGTGGAAACTTTGGGAAAATTTGACCCTTCCGGTCTGACATATTGGGATGGTCAGTTTTATACCGTTTCAGATAAAGACAATTTTATCTTTAAACTCAAATTTGAAGATAATAAAGTCAGATTGATACCGTTTTTGGAAATTGAAAACGATAAACCCGGCAAACTTGATTTTGAAGGCATCACACATGATGATGAGTATTTTTATCTGATAAGTGAACTGCATTTTCAAATCTTAAAAATTTCCAAAGACGGCAAAACTCAGCAATGGATTCCTGATGATGAGAGTTTGAAAATCGCTGGTAAAGAATCCGGATTATTTACGACTCATAATGCCTATATTGAAGGAATTTGTTTATTGGAAGAACAAAAATTTCTTCTGGCTGCCGAAAGACAACCTCGAGGTTTTGTTGAATTTGATTTACCAAATAACGAAATCACAGCCTATCAGCAAAACGACGCTGTTTTTGAATATCACTTAAACCGATCCACTGATTTTTCGGGTTTGAGTTGTAATATAGATAAGGTATTCGTTTTAGACAGAAATGCAGAAACAATTGCTCAGTTAGAACGCCAAAATGGTCAGTTTGTTGAAACATCAGGGTTTAGTTATAGTGAAGTCATCAACCGACCAGAGTTTAGCTATCTTGACAAAGAATTTGGACTCGCCGAAGGTCTTTATGTCTCTGAAGACAGGTTCTATATCCTTCTTGACAATAACCGCATTGGCATGACAAAAGACCCTGAAAATAATAACTCATTGTTTTTGGAATTGAAAAAATAATATGCAACATATCATTTGTACCGAAAAATCAGTCGTTGATATAGAAATCAAAGCCAACGGCTTTATCAAAACTGAAAAAGATATTTTTGATGTCAGCAAAATCTGGGTGGGTCCCAGAGAGACATTAGAGACCAATGAAGATTTCAAACAAATCATTCCCTATGTGATTCTTTCATATCAGGGAAAAATAGCACTCTATCAACGCACCAAAAAAGGCGGAGAAGACCGCTTACATAATATGCATTCCATCGGCTTCGGCGGTCATATTGATGCTTTCGATCTGGCTTATCAAGATAACGGAGTTATTAATCTGGATAAAACCATCGAAAACTCAGCCCAGCGTGAAATTGATGAAGAACTCAATGTTTCAGAAATCGTTTCCAAACAACATCTCGGGTACATCTACGATGATTCCAATCCCGTCGGCCGAGTCCATATCGGCGTGGTCGAACTATGGGAACTGGCAACAAACGAAATCACCAGCAACGAAGATGAAATCCATGTTGTCGGCTTGTTTACGATTGAAGAATTAAAAGGCTTTGAAGGCGAAATGGAAAACTGGAGCGAGCATATTGTGAATGGCTTATAGATTTATTCCAAATCTCCAAACCCAACCTGTCTCAGGGCTTCAAACAACATCACCGCAACGGTATTGGATAGATTCAGGCTTCGGGAGTCGGCTTTCATCGGAAGTCTGAGTTTTTCGGTTATGCTATTCAGTTCAAGAATATCTTTCGGTAAACCTCTGGTTTCCGGACCGAAGATAAAATAATCGTCTTTTTGAAATGGAACTGTTGTGTAATTGACACTGCCTTTTGTTGTCAATGCAAACAACCTTTCGGGTCTGGCTTTGAGCATAAAATCGGCGAAATTGTCATATTCTTTGACATTGGTAAACTCGTGATAATCCAGTCCGGCACGGCGCAGAGCTTTGGTTTCCATCGCAAACCCCAATGGATGAATCAGATGAAGCTGAGCTCCGGTATTGGCACAAAGGCGAATGATGTTTCCGGTGTTGGGTGGAATTTCAGGTTCAAACAGAACGATATTAAACATAATTTTTATTGAATCAGGTCAGGTAATGGTAAAATAAAAAGCTGATAAAATACAAACATTTTTGATGTCACAAAAAAACTTTCTCAGCACAATTGATCCCTATTTGAAATTAATTCGTTTTGATCGGCCGATTGGAACTTTGTTGTTATTGTGGCCAACATTATGGGCTTTGTGGCTGGCAGCTGATGGAATTCCACCGATTAAGTATTTGGTTATTTTTTCTTTAGGTGTTTTTTTAATGCGTTCCGCTGGTTGTGCAATTAACGATATTGCTGACAGAAAATTTGATGCCAAAGTCAAAAGAACACGCAACCGACCATTAGCTCAGCAACAATTACCGGTTGTCAATGCGTTGATTATGTTTGTGGTATTGCTTTTATGTGCAGTGTTGTTGCTAACGTTTTTGAATGCGTTAGCGATTCAAATTGCAATGGTAGCAGCATTTTTTGCCATTACTTATCCGTTTATGAAACGCTATACCTATTTACCACAGGTTTATTTGGGCATTGCTTTTGCGTTATCCATTCCGATGGCTTACGCGCAGATTCAGGGGAAAATTCCAGCAGAGGCTTGGTTGTTGTTTATTGCCAATATATTCTGGACTACGGCTTATGATACGATGTACGCAATGGTTGATCGTGAATGTGATGAAAAAATTGGCGTGAAATCAACGGCAATTTTGTTTGGTGATTTGGATATTGTTATCACCCATATTATTCAGGGATTTATGATGCTGGTTTTGCTTCTGCTCGGCAGAAAACTGGATCTCAATATGTATTTTTATTTTGGCTTGCTGGCAAGTGTGGTTTTATTTGTTTATCAGAATAAATTATTACGAAGCAGAAAAACTTACAATTATTTCAAGGCATTCTTGAATAATAATTGGGTGGGAATGATCATTTTTATTGGTATTGCTATTGCAACAACAATCTAAAAATTATTCTCTGACGTTGGCAATTCGATTGAATTTGGCAACTTCTTTCAAACCGTAAATTTTAGTCACAGAGTCACTCGAAATTGAAGCGTTATGTTCTCGGATAAAGCCATCAATACTATATTGCCAGCGGGTTGATTGACCACCAATGGTAATATCTATAAAAAATTTGAAATCCGGAGCTGCATTTGGTGTTTCTTCCTTGTTGTAAAAAATTCGCTGTAATTCCTCAACAGTTTCAGCATCGGTTGCATCCAAAACCACACCATGAGCACTGCTGCTAACAACAATTTTTTCGATTGCCGGGTTTGAATCACCACAAGAAACCAGTAATGTTGCCAATATGCTAATCAATGTCAAGGAATAAAACTTTTTCATTTTTCTTCTCAATAATTTTTATAACTTTGCGAAATTGAGTGTAACTGTGAGATTGAATATTACATTCTTCTAATGTAATCTAACATATTGAGAACTGTATCACAATATCTCAATTTAAAAATTTGAAATTATCTGTGATACTTTTATTTATTAAATTTGGAATCAACGGTAATAAATCAGTGTTTGTTTCAACCCTAAGGACTAAAGTAGGTATAACCTTTTTCTTGTAAAAGCATAATGTGAGGAATGCCGTTTGGAACGGTTTCAACACCATCAATTAAGTCCAGTTCAAGTCCCTTGGTGCGTTTCAGTGTGTTGATGGTGTCGCCACAAGCCGTGAAAACCACATCTTGCATCATCAAACTCTCAATTCTGGCTCTTAATGGACTTTCTTTGGTGAGAAAATAAATCCCTTTTCCGTAAGCAACCAGCTCAATTTCGACATTATCGACCCCGAAATACTTTGAAATATTAACAATATTGGTGATGACTTCTGATTGTAAATGCTCATCACCTTTATTCATTTGAATGACCAGGCGATGGACTTTAAAATCATCATCTTCTGCGGCTTGAACCGTATTTTTTAAATTGCAGGCATTGATTAGTAAAACTAAAAGTATAAAAATTGCTTTTTTGTACATCTAAATTCCTCTGGCTTGATTTCAAATATTTTGAACCTTATTATATTGCATCTGTCGTAATACGGTCAAAAATAATAAACATGAGCATGGAAAATAATAGTCAGCAAGAAATATCAGAAACAGCAAAAATATTCCAACAGGTTAAATCATCTCTCTCACAAGAAATCTTCGGACAGGAAAAACTGGTTAACAGGTTGTTAATGGCACTATTAACTCATGGCCACTTATTAGTAGAAGGTGCTCCGGGTTTGGCAAAAACCACTGCGATCAAGGCTTTGGCAGATCGTTTGGAAGGAGATTTTAAACGCATACAGTTTACACCGGACTTGCTTCCCTCAGATTTAACAGGGACTGAAATTTATCGAGCTCAAACCGGAAGTTTTGAATTCCAGAAAGGTCCATTGTTTCATAATCTGATTCTGGCAGATGAGGTCAACCGTGCACCTGCAAAAGTCCAGTCTGCTTTGCTTGAAGCGATGGGAGAACAACAAATCACCATTGGCAGTACCACTTATCAGCTGCCCAAATTGTTTTTAGTTATGGCAACACAAAATCCGATTGAGCAGGAAGGAACTTACCCGCTTCCTGAGGCCCAATTGGACCGTTTTCAAATGCATGTAGCGATTGATTATCCCGATGCCGATACGGAAAAAGATATTCTCAAATTGGCGCAGGATAGAGATAAAGTGGGTTATCAGAAGCCATCCAAAGATTCAGTCAATTTGACTCAGCAAAATGTGTTTGATGCTCAACAGCAGGTTTTGAATTTGTATGTTGCAGAAAATCTGCAAAATTATATGGTAGAATTGATTCTTGCAACCCGCAATCCAATTAAATACGATAAATCTTTGGCTGAAATGATTAGTTTTGGTGGTTCTCCACGTGCCACAATTGCCTTGGATCGTTGTGCAAGAGCTCATGCGTTTTTACAAGGTCGTGAGCATTTATTGCCGGAAGATATTCACAATGTGATTTATGATGTTTTAAGGCATCGTTTGATTCTTAGTTTTGAAGCCGAAGTTGAAGGTATTACACCTGATAAAGTCATTGACAGATTATTGAAGGTTGTTCCAATCGCATAGTCATTGATTATGAATTCATCCACTCGTGTCACAACACAAGCATTGGTTCAACAGCAACCGCATGCAAAAAACCTGTCATTGTCAGGGCGAAAAAAAGCCAGCTCTGCGATTTCAGGTTTGCATGATTCACGATTCAGAGGTCGTGGAATGGACTATCTGGAATCGCGTGTTTATCAGGCAGGTGATGATATTCGTAACATGGATTGGTTGGTGACAGCCCGAACCGGTGAACCTCATACAAAACTTTTTCAGGAAGAAAGAGAAAGACCGATTCATATCGTTATGGATAACAATCGCTCCATGGCGTTTGGCACAAAAAACGAATTCAAATCTGTAACCGCAGCGAAGGCAGCATCGTTGTTGTCATGGGCTGCTATCAAAAATGGTGATAGAGTAGGAGTTTTAAGTTTCGGCACTCATGGAATTCATCACGAAAAACCGGTGGGTGGCAAACGTGGAATGATGCGATTGATTGCACATTTGGTAAAAACTGACGCTGCAAAAAGTGCAGATGATAAGGAAACGCCTTTAGAAGATGCTTTGCAAAGATTAAGAACCATCATCAGACCCGGTTCTTTGGTGATTATTGTCAGTGATTTTTATCATTTGGGAAAAGAAGTGAAAAGGCATTTGATTCAGCTCACCAAACATAATGACGTGATGGCTGTATTTGTTGCTGACCCTTTTGAAATCAATACGTTGCAACCCGGAACTTACGGAATCGATCAGGGACAAAGTACTGTTGTTTTAAATACCAAAAAAAGTAAAGATGTCGGAAACATGCGAAGCTATCAGAATTCGCATTTGGAAAGTGTGTTTGAGAATATTCAGAAGTCTGCTGTTTCAGTCATTCCAATTATGACTAATGATAATTTGCAGGAAAAGCTCAAGCAGTCATTGAAATCACCGGCATCTGCGTGGAGTAGTTGGAGGAATTCAATCAATGAATAGCACCGCTCCGGCTCTACAACTTCGTGATATTCACCTGCCACAAGAACCCGGATTCTGGCCTTTGGCTCCCGGTTGGTGGGTTTTGTTGGTTCTATTTTTAATTTCGTTGTATTTCGTCATCAAATGGTTTGTTGCCAGAAACAAACAAAATCGTTTGATTCAAGTTTTGCAAAACTCTTTAAATGACTCCAGAAATCGTTTTGATCAACATAAAAACAAGCATCAATTGGCATCGGAAATTTCGGTATTGTTGAAACGCTTTGTGAAACATGTTTTAGGAGATACACAGGCTGCATCTTTGAGTGGTCAGTCATGGATTAGTTACCTCAATCAATATTCAGAATCGCTTGTGTTCGACCAATATTACAATGAATTGTGCGAAGCCCAGTATTCTCCCAAAGCCGATTATGATGTTTCAGGTTTAATTGCGGTGGTGAAAAACTTTTTTCCGCAAGCATTGAAACATCAAAAGAAACTCAATAAAAAAACAAAGGTGAAAAATGTTTGAGTTTGAGTGGATTTGGGTTTTAACGCTAGCAGTTTTGCCATTGTTTGTATGGCTATTGCCAAAAGTCAGACAAAGTTCGGTCATGGCGGTACGAGTGCCTTTTTTTAGCGGATTCTGGAAATCGCTTTCCGGTGTTTCTGCTCAAAACAAATGGTGGTTGAAAGTATTGGCAATTCTTTCTTGGTTACTTTTTATCGTGGCGGCTGCCAAACCGGTTTGGATTGGTGATGCGGTTTCTTTGCCGGTTGAAGGCAGAGATTTAATGATGGCTGTCGATGTTTCCGGTTCCATGCAAGAAACAGACATGAAAATTAATGGCAATGAAGTGGATCGTTTAACCATGGTAAAACACGTTGCCGGAGATTTCATTGAAAGAAGAAAAGGCGACCGGATTGGTTTGATTTTATTTGGTCAACAAGCCTATCTGCAAACGCCTTTGAGTTTTGATTTAAAAACTGTTAACACATTACTTTCCGAATCCATGATTGGAATCGCCGGGAAAGCGACTGCAATTGGTGATGCCATTGGTTTGGCAGTCAAAAGAGTACGTGCAACAACGGATAATAACCGAATTCTGATATTACTCACCGACGGACAAAACACCGCTGGAGAGATTCACCCTTTGAAAGCGGCTGAACTGGCTGCTCAGGAGGGTTTGAAAATTTATACAATCGGAATTGGTGCGGATGAAGTTTATCGTCAGACTATTTTCGGTAATCGGCGTATAAATCCGTCTTTGGACTTGGATGAAGCGACTTTGAGAAAAATTGCCAACCAAACCGGCGGGCAGTATTTCCGAGCCAGAAACACCAAAGAGCTGGATAAAATTTACGCCATGCTTGATGAATTGGAGCCGCTGGCAAAAGAAGAACAGTTTTATCGCCCGACGGAACAGTTGTTTTTCTGGCCTTTGGGCTTTTCGATGTTGATTCTGTTAACAGTTTTAAGGTTGAAGGTGTAGCAATGGAAATGATAAGCAGTTTTTTTTCCAATTTGCACTTTATCAGACCCCAGGTGCTTTATTCTTTGCCGATAGTTTTGGCAATTATCTGGTTTTTACAGAGAAAACAAAAAGGTGGCGATAGCTGGGAAAAAGTTTGTGATGAGCATTTGCTAGCAGAGATTAAATCAAAGTCTTCTGAAAAAGGTAGTGGTTGGATGAAATTGTTATGGTTGATTTCAATTCTTGCAATTTTGGCAATATCTGGTCCTTCGTTTCGTAAAATTCCAACACCGGTGATGAAAAATCAATCGGCATTGGTAGTTGCATTGGATGTTTCCAAGAGCATGCTGTCGGATGACATTAAACCCAATCGTTTGGAACGTGCCAAGTATAAACTGAATGATATTCTGGAAAAAAGAAAAGATGGACAAACCGCCTTGCTGGTTTATGCGGGTGACGCATTTATTGTCACACCATTAACTGATGATACAGAAACAATCTCGTTATTAGTCAAAGCCATTTCGCCAGAAATTATGCCGGTTCAAGGTTCCAGAGCCGATATTGCATTACTTAAAGCGAAAGACTTATTGAAACAAGCCGGATATTCGCGAGGTGAAATCATCTTGATGACCGACGGAGTCAATCTGGATTCCGCGATGAATGTTGCAGAAGATTTAGCTGATGAAAAAATTAGCACTTCAGTTTTAGCCATCGGAACAGAAGCCGGAGCTCCGATTCCGACGCAACAAGGGTTTGTTAAGGACAGAAGCGGAAACATTGTTGTTCCCAAGTTGAATATTAGCGAATTAAGGCAATTGTCATCAGCTGGTAACGGAAGATTTTCTCAACTGACGGGTGATTCTGCGGATATTGATTTTTTAGTTCCGACTGATGCCGAAAAGAATGAAGATGAAGCGACAGATAACAGCGAGTTGGATTCTGAAAAATACATTGATGAAGGTCCTTGGTTGGTATTAGCCATACTTCCGCTTTTCGCATTATTATTCAGAAAAGGCTTGTTGCTGAGTTTGTTTTTGGTCGTAGGACTGCAAACTCCGCAGGTTTCTCAAGCCTTTGAATGGAAAGATTTATGGTTGAATTCAGATCAGCAAGCTGCTGAATACATCAACAACGAAAATCCGCAAAAAGCCTTTGAGAAAGCCAAATCTAATTCCTGGAAAGCTACAGCTGCATACAAAAAAGGAGATTTTCAAAGTGCAGGAAACTTGTTTAACGATGGAAGTGCCGATGGTTTGTACAACCAAGGAAATGCTTTTGCTCAAAGTGGTAAATTACAGGAGGCTTTGGATGCTTATAATCAGTCTCTGGAACTCAGACCCGATGATGAAGATACACTTTACAATAAAAAACAGGTCGAAGAAGCTCTGAAACAACAACAGCAGGAACAACAGCAAAATCAGGATAATCAGAAACAGGACTCCGAAGATCAACAACAAAATCAGGAAGACCAACAGCAAGAGCAAGAAAATAAGGATCAGGAAAACCAAGATCAGGAAAACAGTGAGCAACAGCAACAGGAAGGGCAACAGAACCAAGATTCTCAGGATAATCCTGAACAACAGGAGCAGAAGTCTGAACAAGAAGAAATGACGGAAGAGGAAAAACGTCAGCAAGAACAAGAACAAAAAGAACTGGAACAAGCAGATAAGGAACAGCAAGAACAACAAAAAGAGCAACAAGCTCAAGTGTCACCGGAAGAGCTTCAGGAAAAAGCTGAAAATAAAGAGGCCATTGAACAATGGCTGAGAAGAATTCCCGATGACCCGGGCGGTTTATTGCGAAGAAAATTCTACTACCAGTATAACCAACAGAAAAATAAACCAGATGAACAACAGGATTGGTAAATTATGAAAAACTTACTACTAATTGGTTTACTTTTAATCAGTTTTAATAGCTTTGCTGAAGTGACTGCCAGTGTTGATCGCAACCGAATTATTATTGGTGAAACTCTGACATTGACAATTTCAGTTGATGAAAATAGCAATGAAGAGCCGGATTTAACAGAGTTAGAAGATGTTTTTACCGTTTTGGGAACCAGCAAGTCTTCATCAACACAAATTATCAATAACAGTTATTCAACACAAACCAGTTGGCAAATTTCATTGATGCCAAATGGTGTGGGTGAAAATACCATTCCGCCAATTAAAGTAGGTAGTCAGCAAACCAAACCCATTCAAATTTCGGTGACAAAATCAGACCCGAATGCTAAAGCAAACGGAGATGTTTTTATTGAGGCAGAGACAGATAAAACCGAAGCCTTTGTTAAAGAACAAATTATTTTAACAGTGAGACTTTTCTATGGAATTGCATTGAGTGAAGGAAGTCTGTCTGATCCGATTGCTAGTGATACCATAATTACACAGCTTGATAAAGGAGCTAATTATCGAACAGTCAGAGACGGACGAGCTTATGAAGTGGTTGAACGACGATATGCAATGTTTGCTGAAAAAAGCGGAAAACTGGAACTGAATCCAATCATTTTTAATGGCCGTGATAATTCATCCCGAAGAAGTTTTAGCATGTTTGCGACAGGAAAACCGGTTCGAGCAGTTTCCAAACCTGTAGAAATTGAAATTAAACCGATACCACAAACTTCTATTGGCAAGGATTGGCTACCGGCATCCAATGTTCAGATTTCACAGGAATGGTCCTCGCAACCTTACAAAGTGGGTGAGCCAATCACACGAACAATTACTCTTTATGTTGAAGGTCTGAACGAGACACAAATCCCTGAAATTGACCTTGGCGAAATTGACGGAATCAGGGTTTATCCCGAACAACCATTATCTCAAACCGAAAAAGAAACAGAAAACCTGAAAAGTTGGAAACAAGTCAAGCTGGCAATGATCCCAACACAATCCGGGAAAATCCGAATTCCTGAATTTCAATTGGAATGGTTCAATACTAATACAGGGCAAGTTGAGTTTGCAAAATTACCACCTGTTACGTTAGATGTTGAAGCCGGTGATTTTGCTTTGGAAAAACCACCTATTGGAAATTTGTTTGAAACCAAGCCAACTGAAAGTGTTTCAAGTGCTTCTGAAAAAGGAGTCTCCAGAGATGAAACTCCATTAACTGAAGTGAAAGTGGTAGAAAAAGAATCATGGTTTTGGAAACTCATTGCTTTAATTTCAGTATTGCTCTGGTTGGTTACTTTGGCAATTTTACTTTCCTCGAGAAAGAAAAAAAGAGTATCTGATTCATCTGATAAAGCTAAAAAAAGTATAAGTAAACAAGATATTATCAACTCAATCAATAATAAAGATTTATCGGGATTACAAGAATCCTTGATTCACTGGTGGAATCAGCAATACCCCGAAAATCAAGTGAATAATTTATCGGCAATAACTCCACTTGTTACTGATGAAATGCAAAGTTTAATCGAAAATCTGGAATTGCAACTTTATTCTTCATCAACACAATTAACAGAGTTTGATACTGGTTCCTGGTTAAAACAAGTTAAGGGAAAAGGTTTGACTATTCATAATTTCAATCAAATCAATCCTAAGAACGAACTTCCTGAACTTTATAGTTAGGCATAAAAAAACCTGAACCGGAAAGTTCAGGTTTTCCCTCAATGAAATGTTTTTGTTAGAGCCCTTTGAGTAGATTTCCTGCTGCCAATACCACAAAAGCAGCTGTCATTACCCAATAAGCATTTGCTGAAACAACCGGAATCGCAACAAAAGCTGATACAACTGATAACACAGCTAAAATTACTGCAATCATAAATACCAAAGCGGTAGGTGCGTTTGTTTTCATAATAATCTCCCCTTATTTAAGATTTGAAATAGTGGAAAAACCCACTGCATATTATCATGCCATATTTCACTAAAGAATAAAACATTAATTCTTTTCATGATATGAAATGTAACAATAGTTTATCTTATGGAAAGGTTGTAGTGAATGTAATGTCAGTGCAATTAGCACTCAATGATATTCACTGCCAAACCACCTCGAGAAGTTTCCTTATACTTCGATTGCATGTCGTGCCCGGTGATTTTCATGGTTTTAATCACTTTATCCAATGAGACCCAATGACTTCCATCGCCACGACAAGCCATTCGATAGGCATTGATAGCTTTGACCGCTCCCATGGCATTTCTTTCAATACAGGGAATTTGCACCAATCCGCCAATCGGATCACAGGTCAACCCTAAATTGTGTTCCATAGCAATTTCAGCCGCATTCTCAATATGTTCGGGAGATTCGTTACAAGCCGCAGCTAAACCGGCAGCAGCCATTGAGCAGGCGACACCAACTTCACCCTGGCATCCAACCTCAGCGCCTGAAATAGAAGCATTTTCTTTGTATAGCATACCGATAGCACCGGCTGTTAAAAGAAAATTACGGACTCCTTGAATATTTGCTTGAGGACAAAAGTGATAGTAATAATGCAAAACCGCAGGAATAATCCCGGCAGCACCATTTGTTGGTGCGGTCACAACACGTCCACCGGCAGCGTTTTCTTCACTCACAGCAAGAGCATAGACATTCACCCAATCTAAAATTGTAAGAGGGTCGCGTAAAGCGGCTTGTGGCATATTTCTTAAGGAGTCATAAAGTTCCGGAGCACGGCGTTTGACTTTTAAACCTCCGGGTAATACGCCTTTGGTGTTTAAACCTCTTTCCACACACTGTTTGAAAACCTGCCATAAAAAATCCAGTTGTTTGTTGATTTCAGATTTCTTTTGCCAGAATTTTTCATTCTCATACATGATTTCTGCAATTGATTTTTTGTTAGATTTGCAGATTTCCAGAAGCTGATCGCCGGATTTAAAAGAAAAGGGTAAGACGGTGCTGTCTTCGACAATGGTTTTTTTTGCCAGTTTTTTGTGTGAAAGAATAAATCCTCCACCGACTGAATAAAAGTCCTTACTGAGTATTATTTCACCATCTTTTTTGCACGCAATAAATCGCATCCCATTTGAGTGTAGTGGCAGTAATTTTCTTTTATGAAATTTAAGATGCTTCTTGTAATCAAATGAAACGTATTGCTTTGGACTAATCTCAATGGCTTTGTTTTTTTCAACCTTTAGCAATAAATCGTCAATGATGTCAGGATCTATTTTATCGGGCTCATAACCGCTTAATCCCAATATAATGGCTTTGTCGGTTCCGTGTCCGCGCCCTGTATGCCCGAGAGAACCAAATAGTTCGGTTTGAATAGTGTCAATTTCATCAAGCAGATTTCTATGCTCCAGCTGACGGCAAAATAAGAATGCCGCGCGCATAGGTCCAACCGTATGCGAACTTGAAGGACCAATTCCGACTTTAAATAAATCAAATACACTGACAGCCATTGAATGAAATTTTGTTAAACCTGAGGAATTGTAAAATTTTTATGGTTAAGAGTATATGATTTGATGATTTTTTCTGAAATAAAAAAACTCCTGTCGGATAACAGGAGTTTTGTAAGAGCAAATTAAGTTTATGAGCTTTACAAACTCATAAATCCGCGTAGAAGTTCAGAACGACTTGGATGTCTGAGTTTACGCAGAGCTTTTGCCTCAATCTGTCTGATACGCTCACGAGTGACGTCAAACTGTTTTCCAACTTCTTCCAATGTGTGATCCGTATTCATGTCAATACCAAAACGCATTCTTAATACTTTGGCTTCTCTAGGAGTTAACCCCTCAAGCAAAGCAGAAACTGTATTTGTCAAACCATTGACGGTCGCTGAATCCAGAGGTGAAAGAATGTTTGAGTCTTCGATAAAATCTCCCAAGTAACTATCTTCATCGTCACCTATTGGAGTTTCCATGGAAATAGGCTCTTTAGCGATTTTTATCACTTTACGAACTTTATCCACTGGCATTTCCAGAATTTTAGCCAGTTCTTCTGCTGTTGCTTCACGACCATTCTCTTGTAGCAATTGTCTGGAAACCCGATTGAGTTTGTTAATGGTCTCTATCATGTGTACCGGAATACGAATTGTTCTTGCTTGATCGGCAATGGAACGAGTGATAGCTTGACGAATCCACCATGTAGCATAGGTAGAGAATTTATAACCACGACGATATTCGAATTTCTCAACCGCCTTCATCAAGCCAATATTTCCTTCCTGAATCAAGTCAAGGAACTGTAAACCACGATTGGTGTATTTTTTCGCAATCGAAATAACCAATCTTAAGTTCGCTTCAATCATTTCTTTTTTCGCACGGCGAGACTTGGCTTCGTTAACCGTGATGTTACGATTGATTTCTTTAATTTCCGGAATGGTTAATTTATAACGCTTCTCCAGATATTGCATTTTTTGTTGCAGTTTGACGATTTCATCTTTGTAAATTGCCAGCAAGGTTGAATAGTTTTCGCCTTTTTCGATCACACCGTCTATCCAACTGGTATCGGTTTCTTTCCCGATAAAAGAGCGAATGAATTTACCACGAGGCATATTACATTGTTCGGTACAAATATTCATGATACGTCTTTCGATGTAACGAATATTTTCTTGAGCAATTTTTACCTGCATGTTGAATTTATCATACAAGCGAGGAGAAAATTTGAATTCAACTAATACATCTGAAATTTGGTTTAAATAGTCTTTTTGATCATCTTGATCAAGACCTTTTTTATCAACAGATTTTACAAATTTGCTATAAATCTCACGAACTTTATCTAACCGAAGCTTAACTTCAACAGGATCGAGTCCGGAGTCCTCAAATGAAGCTGTGCTTTCATCCTCATCTTCATCATCACCATCATCATCGGTATCACTATCATTATCTTCATCGTAATCCGTATCATCATCAGAGCTACTATTTCCCTCTTCCTCGTCTTCCTCTTCTTCTTCATCAACATCTGTTGGCTTTTTAACTTTAGGAATGACAGCTTCTTCATGAGGGTTGTAAATGTCGGTGATAACATCGTTAATTTTGAAGCCTTCTTCTTCCATTTCTTCCAATTCCTCGATCAAAGCTTCAGTCGTTTTCGGGAATTTGGCAATCGCTTCGACGATAAAATGCGAACTACGTTCAATCCGTTTGGCAATTGCAATTTCTTCTTTACGGGATAAAAGTTCAACGGAGCCCATTTCACGCATGTACATACGAACAGGATCGGTTGTACGACCAATATTGGCATCAACTGCGGATAATACAGCCATTGCTTCTTCAGTAGCAGTATCATCATCTTCTTTTGCAGCATCGTCATTCAGAAGGATTTCATCTTCATCCGGAGCTTCATCAAAAACCTGAATCCCCATGTCGTTAATCATCTGAATAACGTCTTCAACCATTTCTGTTTCAACGATATCATCAGGAAGGTGATCGTTGATTTCGGCATAAGTCAGATAGCCTTGTTCCTTGCCTTTCAGTATCAAATATTTCATTTGAGACTGCGGGTTCATTGTTGGTTCTTGTTTTGTTTCTTGCTGTTGATCCATATTAGTTCTTGTTAATTTGTTTTGTTAGTAATTCAACCAAACGCTGTTGTTCATTCTGAGTTAAACCGGATTCTGATTGTTTTCTTCTCAGAGTTTCTATTTCATTTTTCTCAATTGTTTTTGCAAAGTAACTCAAAATATCATCCAGTTCAAATATCAATTGATCGCTATTTAAATCGAGTGGTATAGCTGCCAATTGACTGAGATGTTGAGAGGCTTTATGTTGCTGAAAACCTTCGATAATACCAGCTGTGGTAATATGAGGGTTAGAACGACAAAAATCAATAATATCAGTCAGAATTTTTGTACCATTTTGGTTTAAAAGTGCTAAATCTGTTGTTTCAGGGATTTTCTCGACTAAATGCGGGCTGTTAAGTAAGATTGCAATGGCTTTCCTAACCGGGTTCCATTGTTGTACCGGTTGGATTTTAACCTCTGTAGAGTGATTAAAATCAGTCTGAGATTTGCTTAAATTATTGATTTCGGCAATCAATAGTTTTTTAAATTCACCTTTCGGCAATTGATTGACATATTGTTTGCTGTTTTCGATGAATTTGGCTCTGCCGTCAATGCTTGATAAATCCACATCTCGTGAAATAGTCTCAATGAGAAAAACAGATAAAGTCGTGGCATTATCAATTTTGTGTTTGAAATTTTCTGTTCCAAACTCCTGAATATAAGTATCCGGGTCATGTGACTGTGGCAGGAATAAAAAGCGAATACTTTTATCATCCCGATAGTTCGGTAACGAAGTCACTAAGGCTTTCCAGGCTGCTTCTCGTCCGGCTGTATCGCCATCAAAGCAAAAAATGATTTCATCATAAGCCCGTAAAAGAGTGATGATATGCTGGCTGCTGGTGGCGGTTCCCAAAGTGGCAACAGCATTTTTTACGCCTGCTTGGTGAAGCGCAATCACATCCATATAACCTTCTACGACAATAATTTGCTTGGAGTCACCGTATTTACGGGCAAGATTGTAACCGTAAAGCTCTTTGCTTTTATGAAATAAAGGAGTTTCCGGTGAGTTCAGATATTTGGGTTTTTGGTCTTGAGTTATGGCTCTTCCGCCGAATGCAATCACTCGCCCTCGTTTGTCTGAGATTGGAAAAATCACTCGATTTCTGAATTTATCATAAACTTTTCCATGATCATTCTTAGTGACTAATCCAGCTTCAAAAAGATTGTTGATTTCTTGATGAGGAAAACTTTTAAGCAACCCATCCCACAGATCAGGTGCATATCCTATCTGAAATAAATCCAGAACCTCCTGAGAGATATTTCTTTGCGCCATATATCGTTTGGCAACTTCAGAATGTTTGAAGTGATAGGTGAAAAAACGATTGGCTCGGCTAGTTAATTCGTATAAATTTTTGCTTTTATTATTTTGCTGAAAAGATGTTTTAGGAATTGCTAAACCTGCCGATTGTGCCAGAGTTTCAACGGCATCAACAAATTCCATTCCTTCAAAATCCATTAAAAACCGAATGGCCGAACCATGCTTTCCACAACCAAAACAATGATAAAATTGCTTATGCTGGCTGACAGTGAATGAAGGGGTATTTTCTGTA